>JAZKEN010000001.1:0-10798 GCA_040387035.1 Pseudomonadota bacterium
GTGGGTGACCCATACAAAGATACGGCAGGCCCTGCAGTGAATCCATTGATCAAGATTATCAATATCGTGGCATTGTTGATTGTGCCACTGCTGCACGTTTAATAAGCTTTTACGCAAATAAAAAAGGCCGCTGCAAGCGGCCTTTTTTATTGAATACATTAATTAGAATGCTGGCTTCACTTCTGCATTATTGTAATTGGCAACGCCGTCTAAAATTTCTTTCTTGGCTGCTTCAATATCGCCCCAGCCATTGATTTTCACCCATTTGCCTTTGTCCAAGTCTTTATAGTGCTCAAAGAAATGGGAAATCATTTCCAGGCGCCAGGTTGAAACGTCGGTATGGCTTTGTAAATGACCATATAAACCGCAGACTTTAGGCACTGGCACCGCAAATACTTTCGCATCCAGGCCAGCTTCGTCTTCCATCAGCAACACGCCCAATGGACGGCAACGCACAACCACGCCTGGAATCAATGGCACCGGTGTCATCACCAACACGTCAACAGGGTCGCCATCATCGGCTAAAGTGTGTGGAATGTAGCCGTAATTGGTCGGGTATTGCATGGCAGTACCCATAAAGCGGTCTACAAAAATCGCACCGCTGTCTTTATCCACTTCGTATTTAACAGGGTCGCCCTGCATTGGAATTTCGATAATCACATTGAAATCATTGGGTAAATCATTGCCAGATGGCACTTGGTTTAACGACATGTTGAGAAAGGCCTTGAACTAAAAAACGAAATTATACGTGACAAATGTAAATGCTTGATTGCGGATAAATGAAATTTTTTGAACGATGGCTATTTAACGTTTTGAAAACTGGCGCCAAACTTTGCTTAATACAAAGAACAGGATGACTATCGCCAAACCCATCATGCTAATTAAGCCAAGATGCATTTTAATAATCGGGATATTGCCGAAAAAGTAGCCCGCTAATACGCAAACGCATACCCAGATAATGGCACCAATCGTGGCAGAACGCACAAACTTTACAAAAGACATTTGTGTCAGGCCTGCTAAAAATGGTGCCAGTGTGCGGATAATCGGCAAAAAAAGTGAAAACAAAAAGCCTTTTTCGCCATGCCTGTCATAAAAAACGCGCGTTTTATCTAAAGCAGCTTGTTTTGGCCATTTTAGGTAATCCACAAAAAAAACCTGGCCCAGCGTTTTACCTAAAAAATAGCCGGTAATATTACCCAATACGGCAGCAATAATCAGCACAATGATTAACAACCCGATATTCAGTGAGGATGCTGCCCAGACCGCGCCACATACAAACAGAAATGGATTACTCGGCAGGAAAAAGAACGGCAGTACGCCTATCTGCAAAAATACCACGCCAAATATAATCAAATAAACGAAATTGGCATGCATGCCGACTAAATCAGGCAAATGCGCATCAAAATTCATTAGCATTTGCCAGATTTGCATCATGCTGGCTCAAGCCTGCATTCAGCCACAATGGCGGCTGGCGTCAGTTTTAATGCGCCGTACAGCAATAAGGGAATAATGACCAACTCGTCCAGCTGGCCAATCACCGGGATAAAATCCGGGATCAGGTCAAACGGCATCAACATGTAACCAATCGCCAGCCATAATAAGGCTTTGGCCAGTTTAGGTGTGTGCGGGTGTTTTTGCAGGCGCTGGTAAAAAACAAACTCTGCTTTTAAACGCGCCGCAATCTGTTTTAGTTTTTCCAGCATATCGGTATGCTAAACCAGCTTTTTGCCGGTGAGCTTTTCAAACGCTTCCAGGTATTTTTCAGAGGTCCGTTGCGCAACATCATCTGGCAAAGCGGGTGCTGGAGGCGCCTTGTTCCATTGAATACTTTCCAGCCAGTCACGCACGTATTGCTTGTCGTAGCTGGGTGGATTACTGCCGACTTGATAGCTTTCTGCCGGCCAGAAACGTGATGAATCAGGTGTTAATACTTCATCCATCACATGTAACACATCAGCGCTATCCAGGCCAAATTCAAACTTGGTATCGGCAATGATGATGCCGCGCGTCAGCGCATATTCGGCCGCCTCACTATAAAGCTGGATAGCGACCTTGGCCACTTTTTCTGCCATTTCTGTGCCAATTAATGCGGCGCACTGTTCCAAGCTGATATTTTCATCATGTTCACCCACGGCGGCTTTGGAGGATGGCGTGAAAATGGGTGTGGGTAATTTTGAGGCTTCCTGCAAACCTGCCGGCAACGCGATGCCACACACTGTGCCCTTGGCTTTGTACTCTTTCCAGCCGCTGCCCACCAGGTAGCCACGCACAATGGCTTCTATCTGTAGTGGCTTGAGCTTTTTCACTACCACCGCCCGGCTTAAATTACCTGTACCCAGTTGCGCCTTATCTGCTGTAGAGACGACTGTTTCAGGATCGATACCGGTTAAGTGGTTAGGCACCACATGCTTTAATTTCTCAAACCAGAAATTGGCCATCTGTGTCAGCATGGCGCCTTTATTGGCAATTCCTGTCGGCAGGATCACGTCAAATGCAGAAAGCCTGTCGGTGCTGACCAGCAACATGGTGTCGTCATCGATGGCATAGATATCACGCACTTTTCCCTGATGGATCAGGCTTAGGCTTTGAAGATTGGTTTTTAACAGTGGCGCGCTCATGGTGTCAATTGCAAGTGGTAAAGAGTTCGATTATAAATTGTGCAAGGGGATTTGCACTAGCAAAACGATTGAAAATTTAAACCAATTCGCCCACTTTAACCACTTTAAGCGTGTTAGTGCCACCCGGGCTGCCGATTGGCTCACCAAAGGTGAATAATACTGTATCGCCTGTTGCTACTGCACCATTGGTTAGTAGTACTTGTTCCATTTCCTGCAGAATCTCATCCCTGTTTTTATCGGCATGCTCAATTGGGTAAGGGAATACATTGCGATGCAAAGTCAGCTTGCGGCGTGCGATTTTGTTGGGCGATAGCGCATAAATCGGCGCACCGCTATCGGCACGCGATAACCATTGTGCAGCATTGCCTGATTGCGTGAGTGCTGCAATCGCTTTTACGTTGAGATATTTGGACACATAAATAGTGGCCGCCGCGATCGCCTCATCGGTCTGCTGGTGCGGTTCGGCGCGCTTCTGGCTGACATTGGCGATCTCATATTCTTTTTCAGCTTCTATGCAGATTCGATGTACCGCTTTGACCGTTTCCAGTGGATATTGCCCGCTGGCGGTTTCAGCAGACAGCATCACCGCGTCTGTTCCATCCAGCACTGCATTCGCCACATCAGACACTTCAGCCCTGGTCGGAATCGGGCTACTGATCATGGATTCCATCATTTGGGTGGCGGTAATCACCAGTTTGTTCTGCGCGCGCGCCATGCGGATCATGCGTTTTTGCAAACCTGGCACTGCGGCATCGCCGACTTCAACGCCTAAGTCACCGCGCGCCACCATGATCGCATCGCTCACGGCGATGATTTCTTTCAGGTTATCAATGGCTTCTGCGCGCTCAATTTTTGCCACAATGCTGGCTGTGCCACCCGCTTGTTTAACCAAAGCACGCGCCTGCTCAACATCCTGGGCCGATTTTGGAAAAGAAATGGCAATATAATCCGCCTCTAATGCCACGGCAGTCTTCAGGTCTTCTTTATCTTTTAAGGTTAAGGCATCGGCTGATAAACCACCGCCAGCGCGGTTGATGCCTTTATTGTTGCTTAGCACACCGCCGCTCAGGATCACGCAATGGATCTGGTTGCCTTTGATGCGATCCACCTGCATGGTGATACGCCCATCGTCCAGCAATAACACTACACCCTCTATGACTTCCTGGGGCAGGGTTTTATAATCCAATCCAACTTTGTCCTGGTTGCCCAACTCGCAATCGGCATCCAGTATAAATAAATCACCCGTTTTTAACGTGATTTTGCCCAGCTCAAATTTGCCGATCCTGATTTTCGGCCCTTGCAAATCGCATAGCACGCCTACTGGCCGCCCAAGTTTTAGCGCGATATTACGTACAATGTCGGCGCGGCTGATATGCTCTTCCGCTGTGCCATGTGAAAAATTTAGCCGCACTACATTGACGCCTGCTGTAATCAGGCGCGCAATCATTTCTTCACTGCTAGAGGCTGGGCCTAGTGTGGCAACAATCTTTGTTTTACGTAACATCGTAATAGTTGGTCCTTATTATTTAATTAAATCAATAGACCATAAACATAGTTAAAAATCGCAGCATCAAATAAAAAATGGGGCACCAGCCCCATTTTTAATGAACTGGATAATATTCCAAACTAAGCCTTTGCGCGACTTTCTAAAATCTCGACTGCCGGCAATGTCTTGCCTTCCAGAAACTCTAAAAACGCGCCACCTGCGGTTGAAATATAGCTGATTTTGTCGTAAATATCGTATTTCTGAATCGCAGCAATGGTGTCACCACCACCCGCCAAGGTAAACGCTTTGGTGTTAGCAATGGCATGCGCAATCGTTTTGGTGCCTTCACCAAACTGGTCAAATTCAAATACGCCAACCGGGCCGTTCCAAACCACGGTACCCGCGTTTTTAATAATCTCTGCTAATTCATTAGCAGATTTCGCGCCAATGTCAAAAATCATATCATCGACTGCTACTGAAGCCGCGTCTTTCTTCACTGCCGGCTCATTTGCATCAAACTTCTTACCGCATACAACATCCACAGCGATGGGCACTGCCGCGCCTCTTTGGCTCATTTTGTCCATTAAGGTGCGCGCTACCGGTACTAAATCGTCTTCACACAGTGATTTACCTACTTCAAAACCTGCCGCTTTTAGAAAAGTGTTGGCGATACCGCCGCCCACCACCATTTGGTCTACTTTTTCAGACAGGCTTTCCAGAACGGTTAATTTGGTAGACACTTTACTGCCGCCCACGATTGCCACCATTGGGCGTGCCGGATTCAACAAAGCTTTGGTCAAGGCGTCTAATTCTTCGGCCAGCAACAAGCCGGCACAGGCGGTAGGTGCAAACTTTGCCACGCCATGTGTACTGGCTTCTGCACGATGTGCAGTGCCAAACGCATCCATCACAAATACATCACATAATTTTGCATAAGCTTGCGCTGTTTCGTCTTTATTCTTTTTTTCGCCCACATTAAAACGGCAATTCTCTAAAACCACCAACTCACCCGCAGCCACATCAAAACCACCGTTTAGCCAGTCTTTAATCAAGCGTACTGGCTTGTTTAATTTAGCGGCAATCACGTCTACCACTGGTTTTAACGAGTTTTCTTCTGAATAAACGCCCTCTTCAGGACGGCCCAGATGCGATGTCACCATCACATGTGCGCCCTTTTTCAATGCATATTCGATTGTTGCCATGCTGGCCGTGATGCGTGCATCAGAAGTGACCTTACCATCTGCAACAGGTACATTTAAATCTGAACGAATGAATACGCGTTTTCCGGATAAATCTAAGTCAGTGATTTTGATAAATTTCATTACTTTTCCCAAAAGATTTAGTATTTAATTTGCTGACATTCAATAACTGAGCGAGCGGGATAAGATACAAGGCGCACGGAGCACAGAAAGCGGAATGTACACAAAGTACATGAGCATTTCGAGCACCGCGCAACGCAGTAGATTACCCGCGCAGCCAGTTATTTTTCTGCAATATGCTGGACTAGGCGCAACAGGTTGCAGGTATACCCATACTCATTATCGTACCAAGCCACCACTTTTACAAAAGTAGGGTCTAGCATAATGCCGGCATCGGCATCAAACACGCTGGCAGCCGGGGCGCCCCTGAAATCGGTTGAAACCACTTTATCGTTGGTATAGGCCAGCACATGTTTAAGCGCGCCCTTTGAAGCCGCATACATCGCCGCGCAAATATCCACATAGCTAGTCGGTTTAACCAACTCCACCGTTAAATCCACAACAGAAACGTTGGCTGTAGGCACACGTAATGCCATGCCAGTCAGTTTTTTGTTTAAAGATGGAATCACCATGCCCACCGCTTTAGCCGCACCGGTACTGGATGGGATAATATTTTCGAATACACTGCGACCGCCGCGCCAATCTTTATTACTACCGCTATCTACCACCATTTGTGAGGCTGTTGCAGCGTGCACGGTAGTCATCAATCCGCGTTTAATGCCAAAGCTATCGTTTAACACTTTAACGATTGGCGCCAGCGCGTTGGTGGTGCAAGAGGCCGCCGATACAATGGACTGCCCTTTGTAATCTTCATGGTTTACGCCATATACAAACATCGGCGTATCATCTTTGGCGGGAGCGGATTGCACCACTTTTTTAGCACCCTCTGCCAAATGGCCTTTACAACCATCCGTGGTTAAAAATACGCCAGTTGCATCAATGACGACATCAACACCGCTTGCTCCCCACTGTATATGGAATGGGTCACGCTCTTTACTGACCGCGATTTTTTTGCCGTTGACAATTAAAGCGCCATCTTTGGCACTGATGGTAGCGTTAAAACGCCCATGCACAGAATCGTATTGCAGCATATATGCCATGTAATCGATATCTTGCATACCATTGACCGCGACGACTTCAATATCGGCGAATTCGCTTTCCTGTATGGCAGCGCGCAATGCCATACGCCCAATACGTCCAAAACCGTTAATGCCTACTTTAATTGCCATGCTCATTCCAAGAATTAGAGGTTTACAAATAAAAAGAGCCTCAAGAATCAGAGGCTCGTTTCAGTACTATTTACTCAATGATTACAACACTGACTTAGTTACAGCAACAACATTTTCTACTGTAAAGCCAAAGTGTTTCATCAAGGCGCCACCAGGAGCTGATTCACCGAATGTATCGATACCAACCACAGCACCTTCCAAGCCAACATATTTGCGCCAGAAGTCTGTTACACCAGCTTCAACCGCCACGCGTTTAACGCCTGGAGTTAGCACGCTGTCTTTGTAAGCTTGATCTTGACGGTCAAATACGTTTGTTGATGGCATTGAAACCACACGTACTTTAGTGCCTGCTGCATTTAACTCAGCCGCTGCTTTAACAGCCAACTCTAGCTCAGAACCGTTAGCGATGATGATCACTTGCGCACCGGCAACGTCAGACAATACATAAGCACCTTTACGCATGCCCGCAAATTGCGCTGCATCGTGTTTGATGCCTGGCACGTTTTGACGGCTTAATACCAAGCTTGAAGGACCATTTTTGCGCTCAACTGCGGCAACCCAAGCCACTGCAGTTTCTGTTGAACTACCTGGACGCCATACATCCATATTCGGGATGTAACGCAAGCCTGCTGTATTTTCTACTGGTTGGTGCGTTGGACCATCTTCACCTTGACCGATAGAGTCATGTGTCAACACAGCGATAGTGCGTTGTTTCATCAATGCAGACATGCGCAATGCACTTTTTGCATAGTCAGAGAACATATGGAATGTACCGCCGAATGGAATCAAGCCACCGTGCAATGCCATACCGTTCATGATGGCGAACATACCGAATTCACGCACGCCGTATGAGATGTAGTTACCTGGTTTTTTCGCATCAACGTGTACAAAGCTACCGGTTGAAGTCAAGTTTGAACCAGTCAAGTCAGCAGAACCACCTAAGAACTCAGGCAATAATGGAGCTAAAGCGCCGATGACGTTTTGTGATGCTTTACGTGTTGCAACACCTTCTGCTTTTTCGTTGGTTGCTGCGATGATCGCGTCTGTCGCTTCTTTCCAGTTAGCTGGTAAGTCGCCTGCCATACGGCGTTTGAATTCTGCCGCTTCAGCCGGGAAAGCTTTTGCATAGGCATCGAACTTGGCATTCCAGTCGCCTTCAACTTTAGCGCCTTTTGCCGTTGCATCCCAACCGGCGTAAACGTCTTCCGGAATCACGAATGGCTCATGCGCCCAACCGATGTTTGCACGCGTTGCGGCAACTTCGTCTAGACCTAGTGCAGAACCGTGGCAATCGTGTGAACCGGATTTGTTTGGTGAACCCATACCGATCACTGTTTTACAGCAGATCAATGATGGTTTGTCTGTTACTTTTTTCGCTGCTGCAATGGCTGCGCCGATTGCCGCCACGTCATGACCATCCACTGACTGAACGTGCCAGCCATATGATTCAAAACGTTTCGCTGTGTCGTCTGTGTACCAACCTTCGATATGACCGTCGATAGAGATACCGTTGTCATCCCAGAATGCCGTTAACTTGCCCAGGCCCCAAGTACCAGCCAGTGCACACGCTTCGTGAGAAACGCCTTCCATCATACAGCCGTCGCCCAAGAACACGTATGTGCTATGGTCAACGATGTCGTGGCCTGGTTTGTTGAATTGGTTAGCTAATAGTTTTTCAGCCATTGCAAAACCAACACCGTTAGCGATACCTTGGCCTAATGGACCTGTAGTTGTTTCAACGCCTGGTGCGTAGCCGTATTCCGGGTGACCAGCACATTTTGAATGCAATTGGCGGAATGATTGTATTTCGCTCATTGGTAATGCATAACCTGTCAGGTGTAGCAATGAGTAGATCAACATTGAGCCGTGACCATTAGAAAGCACAAAGCGATCGCGATTTGCCCATGATGGATTTTTTGGGTTGTGAACTAGATGATTATTCCAAAGCTCTTCAGCAATCTCAGCCATGCCCATAGGCGCGCCCGGGTGGCCAGAATTGGCTTTTTGCACTGCATCCATTGATAACGCACGAATTGCGTTGGCTAAATCTTTACGCGTTGCCATTATTTTCTCCCTAATTTTAGCTAAACTGAACAGGTTCTTATTAATATTGAAACTAACTTAAAACCTAATAGAAATTGCAAAAAAGCTTGGTTTAAAGCTTGGTTTAAATCTGAATTAATTACACTTTTTGTAAAAGGGTAATTATTGCCTAATTAGCCCTTTTCGGCAAGTTTCAAGCAGGCTTAATTTGGGGTTATTACAGGAGAGTTGTAAATTGTTTTGTAGCAAAACCGCAATTTGATGCAATGTTTTGGCTTTATTTATGCCATTAAAATAAATATTGGGCCAAATGCCGTGAGCGGCTTAGCCGAATATTCTAAAGTCAAAACCAAACATTAAACAACGCGGCGGCTAGAGCGCATCACAAAGCAAAACAAAGCAGCCAATATCAGCCACGCCTGTGCCGGAATAGTTGAGGGCACCGCATTCGAGTCATTAGCATTGCTGCTTTTGGTCACTGATTTCCTGCTCTCGGCTCGAGGTGACACTACGTCATTAGAAGCCAACCTAATCACCGGGCCAGTAGTGCCTATTTTTGCAGTTACATGCAATTGAGACTTTTCACCAATCGCCGCTGTCGTCATGGTTGGTGCCATTAAGGTTACACCCACCAAAATCAATACCACTAATTTCCTTACCATGTTGTGCATCCAATCTAACAGAAACTAAATTGGATAATTCATTGCAAATTGAATGCCAAACAAAATTTATTGTTAAATCAATAACCTATCATTCAATAGGCGAGCTTGAATGTCACGATTCCGACATTAGTGTCAACAATGCAAGCTTGTACGCCAAGACACGCTGCTAACAATTTCCATCAAAAATTAGTAACTAGCGCTTGTAGGAATTCGCAAGAAAATTCCTACGGAAATATCAGCAATTGTCTTATTCGATATTTTTTTGAGATGCCTAGAATTGCATTTGTGTTCTGCACAACTTAAATTTTTAATTACTTAAGAAGGAAACATGATGAAAACAAATTTAAAAACTCTTTTAGTTATTGGCGCTTTAACAATGCCTATCGCTGCATTTGCGGCAGAGGGCGACGCGGTTTCTACAAAAGTGGGTGACGCAGTTATCACTACTAAAGTTAAAGCTGAGTTTGCCAAAGATAAATCTGTAAGCGCTACCGACATTAAAGTGGACACTGATAGCAATGGCCTAGTGCAATTATCTGGTACAGCAAAATCACAAGCTGAGGCTGATAAAGCTGCCGTAATTGCTAAAAATGTTAAAGGTGTGACTGCCGTTAAAAATGATATTGTTGTAACACCATAAGTTTAACAATTCATTTCTGCATTTTTATTTAGCTTAATATTACGGGGCCTTGAGCCCCGTTTTATTTTGTTCGCTATTTAGCGATTGCTTGTAATACCATCTCAATCGCCCTGCAATTCGCCCTGGCATCTTCAAATGTCAGCAAAGGCTGCTTGTCATTTAATACACAATCACTAAAGTGCTCAATCTCTAGATTAAAGTGATTACTTGGCGCAAAGCGTTCTTCGGCGTATTTGCCATCTTCGGTGGCCCAGCTAATCACCGGCACATCATTCTGAAACACCCATGTGGTATTGCATTTAACCCAGCCTTTGCTACCGATGATTTCATATTCCGATTTGCGGCTGCGTTCAAAGCTGATATCAAAATTGCCAAATAGCGCGCGGCCTTCGGTGTCCTGCCCAAAATCCAATACGCCGCTGGTCACGATATCTGCGCCATGTTCATTCAATTTTGCATGGGCGACTACTTTAACCGGCTCTGCTGGCTTACCATTTTTCTGGAAGCACCAGCGAAGTGAATGAATTGCATAAGGGCCAATATCCCACATCGCGCCACCGCCATCAGCCATGCTGCGATTGATGCGGTACATGCGTGCTTGCTTCATCAGAAAAGAAAAACTGGCACGGGCAGACAACACATCGCCTATTAAGCCACTTTCAACGATCTCTTGCAGGCGTGCGTGTTGTGGATGAAAGCGGTACATAAAGCCTTCCATCACCTTGACCTCGGCCTGTTTGGCGGCCGCCTCGATGGCATCGATATCTTTCAGCTGGGTTGCCATCGGCTTTTCAATCAAGATATGTTTGCCGGCATTGATGGCCTTGATCGCCCATTCTGCATGCTCTTCATTCGCCATCG
>JAZKEN010000001.1:10898-57213 GCA_040387035.1 Pseudomonadota bacterium
TTGCCGGCATTGATGGCCTTGATCGCCCATTCTGCATGCTCTTCATTCGCCATCGGGCAGTAAACCGCCTCTACATCTGGATTGTCTATCAAGCTCTGCAAATCATCATAACAAGTGACATTTTGGTGACAGGGCGCATATTTTTCCAATGTCGCTTTGGCAGCACCCGCACGGCGGCTGGCAATCGCCACCAGCTGCGAATTTGGCGCTTCGATAATCGCTGGCAGCAAACGCTCATTGACACGGGCAGCACCCAGGATGCCCCATTTTAATTTTCTCATTTCAGCCACAAATATTCCTTTATTCAATCCACTTAATACTACAACCAATACTGGCAATCTGCTCGCGCGGACCTTCACCTGTTTCCGCGATCATTTTCATGGCATCGAATAAATCACGCGTATTGTCAGCAGGCGGTTCGGGGTTGCGGCCAGAAGCATCAAAGCGGCCACGGTATTGCAGCTCACCCTTGGCATTAAAGCCAAAAAAGTCCGGTGTGCAGACAGCGCCATAGGCTTTTGCCACTTCCTGCGTTTCATCCAGGGCATAGGGAAAGCTAAAATGATTCAGCCTAGCCTCATCAATCATGCGCTCAAAATTGTCATCCGGGTAGCGCACCGTGTCATTGCTTTGAATCGCAATACTATTGATGCCATACTGCTCAAGTTCCAGGCAAGTAACCACCAGCCTGGTTTTGATGGTTTTGACATAAGGGCAATGATTGCAAATAAACATCACCAGCAAGCCATTTTTGCCCATGATCATATCGCGCGACACTAAGTTGCCTTCTGTACCCCTGTAATTGACAGCGGGCAATTTAAAATCAGGGGCTTTCCAACCAAAATCGCACACCGGGGGATGTAAACTTGCCATGCTTTACTCCTTAATTAACTTATAATTTAATCTTAACACTTTCATTTCAAGCCATCATGTCTAATACTCGATTTTATAGCGCCGACAAACTTGTGATTGGCGCACTAATCCCGTTATCAGCCAGCGCCGCTACGCATGCCACACGTGCGTTACGATTAGCTCTAGGTGATGAGTTGAAATTATTTAACGGCGATGGTCATGACTATACTTGCGAATTAATCAGCATAAAAAAGAATGAAGTGCTAGCCAAAGTGTTGTCTCACCAGTCAATTCAGAATGAATCGCCACTTAATATCACCCTGCTGCAAGGTATATCCAGCGGTGACCGCATGGATTACACCATTCAAAAAGCCGTAGAGCTAGGCGTCAATACCATACAGCCTATATCGACGGAACGCAGTGTGGTTAAGCTCAATCAAGAACGCGCGCAGAAACGGCTTGAGCATTGGCAAAACATCGTCAATTCCGCTTGCGAACAATCTGGCCGCGCCTTTGTGCCACAAGTTTTATCTCCGGTGAGTGTATCGCATTGGTTAGCCAACAATCCCGCCAATTCCGATAGGCGTATTTTGCTAAACCCTGTTGGTGCTGTAAAGCTGGCTGATTTAGCGAAACCAAGTGGCAATATTGCTCTATTGATTGGCGCAGAAGGTGGCTTAAGCCAGGCAGAAATCAATGCGGCAACGGCAAACGGCTTTCAATCGATCATTTTGGGCCCGCGCATTTTGCGTACTGAAACCGCCGCTTTGACTGCGATTTCATCCATGCAAACACTGTGGGGCGACTTTTAATATATATTTAATTGTAATTAATACATATTAAGTTTAATATAATGTAAATATTACAAATTATTTATTACCATTATGTCACTTGGCCATTCAATCCGCGAAAAACGCAAATCATTACATCTCACACTGCAACAGCTTGCCAGCAAAGTCGATGCTGATGCTGGCAACCTGTCGCGCATAGAGCGTGGCGAGCTTGGCGTTTCTGAGGCGCTTTTACGCAGGATTGCCAGTGCATTGGATACCACCCCTGCGCAAATCTATGCGCTAAGCGAATCAAACACATCAGTACTCAAAGTTGAAGAGCCGCACCAGCCTTATTTGCTTAACCAAACAAGCCATCAAGCATCGGCAATCGATTTTGTTCAGTGGTTCCGCTCGGCAACGCCTTATATCCACGCATTTGGCGGGCGCACTTTTGTGATTGCGTTTGGCGGTGAGGTTGTGAATGAGGCACAATTTATTGCGCTATCGCATGATTTAAATTTGCTGGCCAGCTTAGAAGTAAGGCTGGTCTTGGTGCATGGCGCAAGGCCACAGATTGAGCAGCGTTTAAAGCGCGATAAACTGACACCTGCATTCCATAATGGCTTACGTGTGACCGATGATGCGGCGATGGAAGCGGTTAAGGAGGCCAATGGTGCCGTGCGGGTAGAGATTGAAGCACTGCTTTCAATGGGCATTGCTAATTCACCGATGGCAGGTGCGGATATTCGCGTTGCCAGTGGCAATTTCGTGACCGCAAAGCCGCTTGGCGTGCGCGATGGCGTTGATTTACAGCACACAGGTGAGGTACGTAAAGTAGATGCAATTGGTATTCAAAAACGCCTGGATGACAACGAATTGGTGTTGTTATCGCCACTTGGTTATTCACCCACAGGTGAAGCTTTCAACCTTAGCCTGGAAGATGTCGCCGTTAGTGCGGCCATTGCGCTGGATGCCGATAAGCTGATCTTTCTGATGGACTCAGAAGGTGTGCGTAACCTGCGCGGCGATCTATTACGCGAAATGACCGCCGAAAAAGCCAAAAACCTGCTACGTAATGTGCAGAAAAATGAAACGCCTATCCACTTTTCTGAAGACGTAAACTACTACCTGCCCGCTGCGGTACGCGCTTGCGAACATGGTGTGGCGCGTGCACATTTGATTTCACGGCATATCGACGGTGCGATTATTCAAGAGTTATTTACGCATAACGGCATAGGTACCATGGTGACAGAGCAAAGCCTGGAAACCATGCGCCAAGCCAATATTGACGATGTAGGCGGTATATTGAAACTGATTGAGCCTTTGGAGAATGATGGCATTCTGGTGCGTCGCGGACGCGAACGTATCGAAATGGAAATTGATCACTTTTATGTGATGGAACATGACAACCGCACCATTGGTTGCGCAGCACTGTATCCATTTGCTTCCGAGAAAATGGCCGAATTCGCCTGCCTGGCGATTGACAGTGAGTACCGCGGTAATGGCCGTGGCGACAGGCTATTCAATTACTGCCAGGCACAGGCTAAAGAAAACGGTTTTAAACAATTATTTTGCTTAACCACGCGCACCGAGCACTGGTTTTTAGAGCGCGGCTTTATTGAGCAAGCCATTGAAAAATTGCCGCAAGAAAAACAAAAACTTTACAATTTTCAACGAAAATCCAAGGTATTTGTTAAATCACTTTGAGTGATTTTAGATACAATGAAACAAATTTAATTTCTGAGAAATAACAGGCAAAAGCACATGCAAACTAATGCACAAATTACACCTGCGCAAAAAGCTAAAATCCTGGCTGAAGCGCTGCCTTATATTAAACGTTTTTTTGATAAAACCATTGTCATTAAATACGGCGGCAACGCCATGACGGACGCGCATCTAAAAGAATGTTTCGCGCAAGATGTGGTCTTGCTGAAGCTAGTCGGAATGAACCCTGTGGTGGTGCACGGCGGTGGCCCGCAAATCAATGAGATGCTGGATAAGCTGGGCAAAAAAGGTGAATTTATTCAAGGCATGCGCGTCACCGATGCTGAAACCATGGACGTGGTTGAAATGGTGCTGGGCGGGCAAGTCAACAAAGAAATCGTGAACCTGATCAATCGCCACGGCGGCAAAGCGGTCGGCTTGACCGGGCAAGATGGCAACTTTATTCATGCCCACAAGCTGATGATGGAAGACATGAATGACCCCACCAAAATGATCGACGTGGGCCAAGTGGGCGAAATTACCGCAATTGATCCAAGTATTATCAACTTCTTGGATTCCGGTGATTTTATCCCGGTGGTGGCACCAATCGGCGTGGGTGAAGATGGCGATACATTTAATATCAACGCTGATGTGGTTGCCGGCAAACTGGCTGAAATACTGGGCGCAGAAAAACTGATCCTACTAACTAACACACCTGGCGTACTGGATAAATCAGGCAACTTATTGACCGGCTTAACCCCGAAGCAGATCGATGACCTGGTGGCAGACGGCACTTTATCCGGTGGTATGCTGCCTAAAATCAGCTCTGCATTAGACGCGGCTAGAAGCGGCGTAAAAGCCGTGCATATTATCGATGGCCGTGTAGAGCATGCCTTGTTATTGGAAGTGTTAACCGATGAAGGTGTTGGTACGCTGATTAAAGCGAAGTAATCCAATCTCCATTTCATCGATGATACCGCGTTGACTACCTCGCTTCCTCCTAGCCGTGCTATCTGCACTGTCTTCGTCGATCGCTCGTTGTCGCCTTGTCTCATCATCGAACTGGAGTTGGAGTGAAATTTGACACAGAAACTCGGCGGCAGAAAATAATTTTGCAAGATAAAGCGCAAGAAGCCGCGGAGCGAGTGACGAGACATACCATTCAGGTAGGCGAGGAATAAGCGAGCACGCGACGCTGCGATTTGCTTGCAAAATTATTTTATGCGCCGAGTTTGGATTTTTGATTTAGACGATACCCTCCACAACGCCTCTGCGCATATCTTTCCGGTGATGAATCGCGCCATGACGCAATACATCATGGATGAATTAAGCCTGGATGAAACTGCCGCCCATCAATTGCGCCAGCATTATTGGCAGATTTATGGCGCAACGCTTAAAGGCTTGATGCGCCACCATGGCATTGATGCATTCCATTTTTTAAAACAAACCCATGCGTTTATGGATCTGCCGAATATGGTGATCCAGGTCAAACAACTGCGCCATTTATTACAAAGCCTGCAAGGACGTAAGTGTGTGTTCACTAACGCGCCGCGCGAATATGCGATGCGTGTGCTGACGATTATGGGTATTGCTGATTGTTTTGAGCTGGTATTTAGTGTGGAATCCACCAAGTATCATGCCAAGCCATCCATACGCGGCTTCCAACTGTTGCTAAAAACTTTAAAAGCCCATCCTCAAAATTGCATTATGCTGGAAGATAACCTGCCCGCCTTGATGACGGCAAAACGCTTAGGTATGAAGACCATTTGGGTGACAAAAAAACCACAAAAACCAAATTTTGTTGATTATCGAATTGACTCCGTGTTAGCACTCACTCACATTAAGCTATAATCAACATCAAAATTTCGTCGCGATACATTGTTAAAAGCTGAATTTTTTATTGCTACCTATCAACCATATGCGATGCAATAAAAAAGCAGTTAGCGCAGGGTGTTATTCAGAACTTTTAATGATAAATTTAAGCAATCCAAAGGGAAAATATGGCATTAGACCGTACAGTTAATCGCAAGCAGCAAATCCTCGAAACACTCGCCAAAATACTGGAAAATCCAAAGCGCGAGAAAATTACCACCGCCAGTTTGGCTTCAAAATTGGATGTCAGTGAAGCTGCACTCTACCGTCACTTTGCCAATAAAGCACAGATGTTTGAAGGCTTGATTGAGTTTATCGAGACCAGTATCTTTGGAGTGATTAACAAGATTACCAGCGATGAAACCGATGGCACAAAACAAGTGCAATTGATTATTACCATGCTGCTTAAATTCGCTGAGAAAAACCCCGGCATGACGCGGGTACTGATTGGTGATGCTTTAGTAAACGAAGAAGAATGGCTACAAACGCGCATTAACCAACTTTACGACAGGATAGAAGCCAGTTTAAAACAAAGCATCCGTATTGCAGAAACCAGCACAGGTGTTAAAAGCGAACCCGAGATTCAAGCCAATTTGATGATGTGTTATGTGATTGGTCGCTGGCACCAGTACGCTAAAAGTGGATTCAAACGCAAGCCTACGGAGTTTGTACAGCAACAGTTGGGCTTGCTGTATTCGTGATTGTTTGCAAACCAGCGAGTTTCAACACCTTATTAATGTGCACTTAAATACCAAAAAGAAAGGCTGTTAAACCTTTCCTTTTGGGTTGCAGTCACTCAAATAAAACTGACCATTTCAAACTTGTTGCCGTCAGTTTTAGCTGAAATATTTATTGTGACTTAATGACGGTCATTACCCCTGCCGTTGCCACCTTTGTTTTTGCCGCCTCTGTCATAATCGTTTCTGTCACGACCGCCTTTGTTATAGCTATAGACTTGGTTTCTGTGAGGTGCGTTACCTTGCTGGTTCCAATTGCCATGGTCACCATCAAAGCGGTCGCCATCTCCGTAATAGCCATTTCGGCCATCGTTTTTACTCCAGTAGTCGCGATCATAGCGCCTGCCGTCATCACCGCGCTGGCGGTATTCTTGATACCTTGGCACGTAAACGTTTTGATACCAGGTGTCTTGCACGAAATAAACTGGCCTGCCGCAAGCATTGTATCGACCGCAATAGTTTGGCCAGCGTTTGGCATGGCCTGGTGGCACGTGCAGGTAAACAGGTTGCGCATAGCGATAAGCTGGCTCAACGTAAATCACCCTAGGCTCAGCATATAGCACCTGTGGCCTTGGATAGTAGTCACCAATATCTAACTGTCCGAAAAAACCGGGCTGGCCAACACTTACTGATACGCCAACGCCCGCCTGTGCGGAAGTGATGCCGATGGTGGCGGTCATCAGTATTGCACTTAAAGCAACAAAATACTTTTTCATGATAAAACCTCGTTATATTCAAATTTATATCGCTAAAAAAGCGATGTCATTGAGCTTGCCTACAAAATGACTAGTAGCCCACATATTGTGTAGGTATAACGGCTGAAATTGAATCGGGATGACGCTGATTAGCTTGTAAGAACTATCTGACCAGGTAAATAGATGTAAAGATTGAGTGCTATTAGAAACCTTAAAAAATGCGTTGAACGGCTTTTAACCTAGCCTCAAATACCGCCGCTTTAATTTTCTCAGGTGTTTCAATACCTTGCGCAATCGCGCCAGCATCCACACTTAATGCCGCTTGTAATACCTTTTTAAGCAACTCGGCTTCCGGCAAAGGACAGTTTTCCAAACCGGTCCTGCCGCGTGAATCGGCTTCACACGCCTTTAAAAAATCTGCAAACCGGGCTGGCTGGCGAATCGCATCTAACTGTACTAAAAATTCAAGCAAAGTATCGGCGCGCATTTTGCTGGCTTGATGCAATTTGCCATGAAATCTAGCCACAATGTGCGCTAATTCCTTGCAATCATTCGGTACACGCAAGCGGTTGCATACGTCCTTTAGCAAATCGACACTGCGAATCTCATGCCCAATATGCCGTGGCAGCACATCTTTTGGTGTGGTGCCTTTGCCTAGATCGTGCATCAACGCAGCAAAGCGAATGGGTAAATTGAAATTTTGCTGGGCCGCGTAGTCGATCACCATCATCACATGCACGCCGGTGTCAATCTCGGGATGATGTTGCGCTGGCTGCGGCACTCCCCAAAGCCTATCTAGCTCTGGCAATATCTTTTGCAGGGCGCCACAATCACGCAGCACCTCAAACATACGGCTGGGCTTTGCTTCCATCAAGCCTTTGGATAACTCTTGCCAGACGCGTTCTGGCACCAAAGCATCCACTTCACCTGCTTGCACCATCTGCTGCATCAGCTTGTTGGTCTCAGGCGCTACGGTAAAATCGGTAAAGCGTGCTGCAAAGCGAGCGGCGCGCAATATTCGCACCGGATCTTCGGCAAAAGCATCGCTGACATGGCGCAGGGTTTTCGATTGCAGGTCGGCCAAGCCACTAAAGGGATCAATCAATTGCCCATTTTCTGTTTTGGCAATGGCATTAATGGTTAAATCGCGGCGCGCCAGATCCTCTTCCAAGGTCACTTCCGGAGCGGCATGCACGGCAAAGCCTTTGTAACCGGCTGCGGTCTTGCGCTCTGTACGCGCTAAGGCATATTCTTCATGCGTTTTAGGGTGCAAAAAAACCGGGAAATCTTTACCGACAGGCCTGTAACCTTGATCTAGCATGGCTTGTGGCGTGGTGCCAACGACTACATAGTCTTTATCTTTGACGGGCAAGCCCAGTAACTCATCACGCACTGCACCGCCCACACAATAAATTTGCATGCTAGCCGCCATTTACAATTTATCTTCTGCTGCGGATAGCACGGCCTGCCGCGCTACGAAAGCCATCATAAGCGCCGCGTGGTGTGGCATTGGTCAGGTATTCCGGCACTACGGCTTCTAACGGCGTTGCAATCACATTTAAGGCTGTTGCAATCGGCCGCTGCGTGACGCTATCTAACTCCATCGATTTGACATTGTCACGCGTCATCAATTTAATCGGCAGTAACTCCATCGCAAACGCCTGCGCCATTGACAGGCTATCGTTCAGGCCGATGATGGGACGCTGTTTGCCCAGAATATCCATCACTGTTTGTACTAGCTCGCGCATGGTATAAACAGTAGGGCCGCCCAGTTCATAGGTTTTATCAAAGGTGTCGATGTTATTGAGCGCATTGACGAAACAACTGGCTACATCCTCTACCCAAACGGGCTGAAATTTTGCATCGGGCTTAGCCAATACGATCACCGGTAAATACTTCACCAAACTGGCAAACAGGTTTAAAAAACTATCGCCGCGGCCAAAAATAACGGATGGCCTGAAAATGGTAATGTTCAGTTTTTTATTGAAGTCGCTAAGCACAGACTCACCTCTGGCTTTACTGATCAAATATTGGCTGGGTGCATGGCTGCTGGCTTGCAAAGCACTCATATGCAACAAGCGCTCAATACCCAGGCTTTCGCATATTTGCGCCACGCGGCGTGGCAGCTGGTGGTGCATTTCTTCAAAGCTCACTTTGTGGCTTTCGTGCAGAATGCCGATTAGGTTAATGACGGCATCAGTACCTGCCAAAGCTTCTTTTAAGGCGTGATTATTCATCACGTCACACTCCACCACCTGCACATTCGGCAGCAAAATCAGATGCTTACTGGCCTCACGGCGGCGCGATAGCACTTTAACCTGGTAGCCTGCGGCATCCAGTTTAGCCACAATACTGCTACCAACAAAGCCTGCCCCACCTAATACACACACGGTTTTAACTGTCATTACATCTGTCCTGAAAATAATTGTTGGCTATTGGCTTATTGCTCGTCGTTAATCAAAATAGCACTGTTTAGCTCTGTATTATCGATATTAATTGGGGCAATTGCAGCAAGCGCCTTGCCCGGAATAATACCTAAACGCTGTTTTAAAGTGGTGGATTTCAAGCCCAATTGATGCGCGTAAATATGGGCGTTGGCCATCACTTTTTGTACATAGCTACGCGTTTCACTAAACGGAATCGTCTCCGCGTAAATCGCCCCTTCCAGCGGCTCATCTGCCATCCATTTTTTCGCACGGCTTGGCCCTGCATTATAAGCCGCTGTTGCCATTACCGCCTGGCCGTCCATCAAATCAAGCGTGTAGCGTAAATAATAGGTACCCAACGCAATATTGGTATCCAGCTCTTGAATCATGTCCGGGTGATAGTCTTCAATACCCGCCTTACCGGCTATCCATTTGGCAGTAGCTGGCATCAATTGCATCAGGCCGGATGCGCCCACACCGGATTTTGCGTAATGCATAAAACGGCTTTCTTGCCGCGTGATGCCATATACCCATGCTTCATCGATAACCTGCTCCTCTGCTGCCGGTTTTATGTAAGTGCGATAAGGTGTTGGATAACGCAATGCAAAATCGTGCATTTGGGTGGTTTTATCGGCGGTGACTATGGCTAAATCGTGCCAGTTTTTACGATGGGCAAACTCTGCCGCCGCTAATAACTGGCTATCATCAAACGCTTTGGATGCAAATGCCCATTCGGCTTTTGCTTCCCATTTAAAATCCAGTCGCTGCAGCGCAACGGCGCGTTGAATAGCCGGTATATCGGCAAATGCTTGCACCGCCTCTTCTGTTGCTTTGTGCGTGACAAGCGGCTGGCTAATAAAACCTTCCAGTTCATCTTGTGCCAGCCAGCCGTAAAAATGGCGCTCTGTAGATAATTTGGCAAACAGTGTATTCGCCTCCAGGGTTTGCTTTTGCGCTTTTAAAGCACGCGCTTTCCAGTAGCGCCACGCGCCTTCCTCTGCCTGGCTTGCATCCATCTTTGATATCACGGCCACTACTGTTGGCCAATTCTTATCTCGCAGTGCGGCGCGCGTATACCATGCCAGCTGGTCTTTATCCAAGGTGTCGCCGGCCAATTTAAACCAATCTATTGCTTGCGGCTCATGGCGTTGCGCCGCATACAAAGCAAGCCGCCCATAAAATGTTTTCCTGTCATCGGCCTGCATCGACGATTCAAGCTGGTTAAACAAGCTCCATGCCTGCAAGGAATTGGTTTTGGCCACGCGATTAAGCGCCATCAGGTTAAGCTCGCGCCCTAACCGCGTTTTAAATGAAACGGCTTTTTTTTCCAGCATATCGGCTGGATTGGCATTGACCTTATCAATTAACTTGAGCTGGCTTGGCTCAAAGCTGTAGCTGCGTTTAAGAATGCCTTTGGCTAAGGTCAGGCGATTATCGGTAATGGCCAACCTGAATCGAGCCCAAATATCTTCCTCGCTTAATACCTTGGCTGCTTGCATGCGATCGTAAAGGCTATTGCAGTTACCGGGTTGTTCTTTGGCTTGCAGCCATAGCGGCTTGGCCGCTTCTAATAATGCCGCATCGCCAAGGACTGCCTTTGCCTCTGCGGCATAACAGGCAACAGCAGCGTCTTCGAGTGCGTAATTGGGAAACTCCGCTGAAAAAGCGGACCAATCCTGGTCTTTACCGAGTTTTTTTAAGTATTCGCCACGCAATTTATCGGCAAAAGGGTATTCGCTATAAGCATTGATAAAATCCACAACAGCTTGATTATCCGCCTCATCCAAGCTCAATAGCATCAGCCAGTATTCTGCGTAGGGGGCGAGAATATATTCTTGATGCTGCAATTGCTGCGTATATTCAGATAGCGCAATGGCGTTTTTTTGATTGTAGGCGGCGCGCGCCAGTAAAAAATCTTCATCGCCAGTGGCGGCAAAGCTTGAGTCGGCAACTATTGCGAATAGCAAAACCGCGTATTTTATAAAGGATAGGTTGTGCATATAAATTCGCTATAAGCGAATGACTCTCGTGATTAAATACAATAGCAATACCAGCACCAACATCCAGCCAGTGTACTTAAGCATTTGTTTTAGCAGTATTAAATATTTTTGTTGGCGGCTGACCAAATACATGGCCAATAGAACTAAGCTTGCGATAAAAACCAAAATAATCGTTAATCTAATGATTGGCATGGCTTTAATTTAACTTAGTGAAGTTATCTCGGTTGAATTTAGCTTAAATGGTTTTAACTAAAATGCGGCATAAGATTAGGGGTAAAAAAAGCGGTTTGTTCCTGGAAGCCTTTAGGCGCCTCTTCTATATGTTCAAAAGTGGCGAATTCCCAGGCATCGGCATCGGCCAGCAAGGCAATCAACAGCGCATTATTCAGCGCATGGCCAGATTTATAAGCCGTAAAAGCACCCAGCAAGGGGTGACCCAGCATATATAAATCGCCAATAGCGTCTAACACTTTGTGCTTGGCAAATTCGTCTTCGTAGCGCAAGCCATCACGATTCAAAATACGGTATTCATCCAACACAATCGCATTATCTAGGCTGCCACCACGCGCTAATCCATTGGCACGCAGGTATTCCACTTCGTGCATGAATCCGAAAGTCCGCGCCCGGCTGATTTCCTTGATATAGCTATTATCTTTAAAATCTATCTTGACATTGCTACCTGAATTTTCAAAAACAGGATGCGCAAAATCGATGGTGAAATCCATTTTAAAGCCATGATACGGCTCGAATTTCACCCATTTATCACCTTCTTTTACTTCAACTAGCTTTTTGATCCGGATGAATTTCTTAGCGGCAGGCTGCTCTACAATGCCAGCTTGCTGCAACAAATAGATAAAGGGGCCAGCGCTACCATCCATAATGGGAATCTCAGAAGCGGTCACTTCTATCATCACATTATCAACGCCCAGGCCGGATAATGCAGACATTAAGTGCTCTACAGTGCTAACGCGTGCACCATTGTGTTCTAGGGCAGAACACATGCGTGTATCGCGCACTGCATCAGGTTGTGCTTGTATCGTTGGCGCTCCGGGCAAATCGGCGCGCTTGAATACAATGCCTGTGTCGATTGCGGCCGGCTGCAAAGTCAGCGTGACTTTTTCACCATTATGCAAACCAACGCCAGTAGCACTAATCTGTTTTTTTAATGTTCTTTGTTTTAGCACTTAATGTTTATTTCGTCTGTATATTCCGTACATACCTAGCCAGAATACCTGGCTGGTTCCCTTTATTACCTGCAGCAATTGTTTACACGTAAACAAGTGTTGCCAGCTTTATAGCAGTTTAAACTAATCGGCCTGTTTGCGTAAAAATGCCGGGATGTCATATTCCTCAACACCTGACATTTTCATCGCCTCTACTTGCGCGCGACGATTGTTTTGACTAAACACCGCTGGCGCTTCGTCTTCAACTTCGCCACCTACAAATACTGGCTGACTATTGGTACCTGTCATCAGTGTTGTCATTACACGCAATTCCGGCTTGGCCTGGCGACGGGCTACAGCGCCGTTTAAGCCAGTTGCTACCATTGTTACGCGTAATCGGTCACCCATGTTTTCGTCTACCACGTTACCCACAATCACGGTTGCATCTTCTGCAGTGAACGCTTTAATGGTGTTCATAACGTCATAGTACTCTTTCATTTTAAAGCTGGCACTTGCCGTAATGTTTACTAAAACGCCGCGCGCGTTAGCTAAGTTGACGTCTTCCAGCAATGGACTGGCAACCGCCTGTTCTGCCGCGATATTGGCACGGTTAGGGCCGCTTGCTTCAGCAGAACCCATCATCGCCATACCCATCTCAGACATTACTGTACGTACATCGGCAAAGTCAACGTTAACCAAACCCGGGCAATTAATGATTTCTGCAATACCTGAGACAGCATTATGCAGCACGTCGTTCGCAGCGCTGAACGCTTCTGTAAACGGCACATCTTCGCCCAATACTTCCATCAATTTTTCATTTGGAATCACAATCAATGAATCCACATGTTGTGAAAGCTCTTCTAAGCCCTCTGCTGCCACTTTAGTACGCTTGCCTTCAAATGCAAACGGCTTAGTCACAACAGCCACCGTTAAAATGCCCATTTCTTTGGCTACTTCAGCAATGATTGGCGCAGCACCGGTACCAGTGCCACCGCCCATGCCTGCTGTAATAAACAGCATATCGGCGCCGTCGATCATTTCCGCGATACGGTCGCGATCTTCTAAAGCGGCATCTCGGCCTACTTCCGGCTTAGCTCCAGCACCAAGACCTTTAGTGATATCGCTACCGATTTGTAAGGTTTTAGTGGCAGAACTTTTCTTTAAAGCCTGCGCATCGGTATTAGCGCTGATGAACTCCACGCCCAATACGTTTTTGCTAATCATATGGTTGATTGCATTGCCGCCGCAACCGCCCACACCAATCACTTTGATAACCGCTTCTTGTGAATCTTTTTCCATAATTTCAAACATCTCAATTTCTCCTTTTTGCCTTGATATTTGCGATTAACTTGCGTTAAACGCTGCCCTATTGCTACTACTTAATACTAAAAATTACCCTGAAACCACGACTTCATTTTTTCAAACAAGCGCCCTATTGAACTTGACTCCATCTGCCCGCTGATTTGACGCTCCAACTGCTGCTTGCCCATCAAAATCAAGCCTACCGCCGTGGCATAACGCGGATTACTCACCACTTCAGATAAGCCCCCTACATAACGTGGCATGCCTAAACGTACTGGCATATGAAAAATCTCTTCGCCCAGCTCTATCATGCCGCGCATCATCGCAGAGCCGCCTGTGATTACGATGCCGGAAGCGATCATTTCTTCCATGCCGCTGCGGCGTAATTCCTGCAATACAAACTCATACAGCTCTACCACGCGCGGCTCAATCACTTCTGCCAGCGTTTGCACAGACAATTGGCGGGCTTCGCGGCCATCCACGCCCGGCACTTCTACAATTTCACGGGCATCCGCTAATTGGCGCAGTGCGCAACCATGCTTAACCTTGATATCTTCTGCCGACTGCGTTGGTGTGCGGAAAGCCACAGCAACGTCATTGGTGATTTGATCACCGGCGATCGGTATGACCGCTGTGTGGCGGATGGAACCGTTTTTAAACACGGCGATATCCGTTGTGCCACCGCCGATATCGACGATACACACACCCAGGTCTTTTTCGTCATCGGTCAGCACAGCCACGCTGGATGCCAATGGTTGCAGGATCAGATCGCTGACTTCCAGGCCGCAACGCTTGATGCACTTCACAATATTCTGTGCGGCAGCCACGGCGCCGGTAACGATATGCACTTTGGCCTCTAATTTCATGCCGCTCATGCCCAATGGGTCGCGCACATCATCCTGGCCATCGATAATGAATTCTTGCGTAAGGATATGCAGGATCTGCTGGTCGGCCGGCAAGGCAATCGCGCGTGCGGTTTCTACCACACGGTCAATATCCATCTGCGTGACTTCCGCTTCTTTAATCTTGACCATGCCATGTGAATTCAGGCTTTTAATATGGCTGCCTGCAATGCCGGTAAACACCGCATTGATCTTGCAATCCGCCATCAATTCCGCTTCTTCGATCGAGCGTTGAATCGCTTGCATAGTGGAATCAATATTGATGACAACGCCTTTTTTCAGTCCGCGTGAAACATGCTGGCCAAGCCCAATCACCTTTAGCGTGCCCTCTGGCAGCAATTCGGCCACAATGGTCACAATCTTAGATGTGCCGATATCTAACCCCACAATTAGGTTTTTATCTTCACGAACCTTACTCATCATTTACTCCCTTTTTCATTTTTAACCTTTTGCTTAAGCAACCCTGGCCGGCTTAGTGGGCACGGCTTTAACAGGTGTACCTGTTGGTGATTTGGGTACCGGCTTAGCCGCTTGTTCTTTTGTTACTGCCTCTTTGGCAACCGGTTTAGCACCAGCCGGCTTGCGCACCGCAAACCCGTTTGGATAGCGCAAATCAGCATAGGCCACTTGCACGTTTAGCTGGCTAAGTGTGGATTGATACGCACCTGCAAACTTGTTTAAACGTGCATCCATATCGACACGACCCAATGCAATCAGCAAACCTTTATCTGTTTTAATTTCCCAAGAGCGGCGTGGTGACAAGGTCACCTGCGCGATCTTGATATCGGCTTTATTCAAAATCTGGCTGTAACTGCCATAGCTTTTGGTCACTTCCAGCACGCCATCGCCTGGCCCGTAAAACACCGGCAACTCCGCATCGGTGGCTGCCTGGAACAGTTCACCATGCGTATTCACCAAGGCGATATTGCCCCAGCGCGCAAGCGCCTGGTGCTCTTCAATCGCCACCTCTAACTGGTCCGGCCACTGGCGGCGCACGCTCACCACACGCGCCCAAGGTAGCTTTTGAAACGCATCACGCGCTTTTACCAAATCCAATGTAAAAAAGTTACCTTTCAAATGTTTAGCCACAATCAATTTAATCTGCTCACGGTTCACATGCGCCAACTGCCCATCAATTTTCACTTCGCGTAGCGGGAAGATTGGCAGGTGCACCACCACAAACACCAGGGCGTACAGCATCAGCACCACCGACATGGCGAATAGCAAATTGGCAAGCCAATTGAGCAGGCGGGGTTTATCCCACATTTTTATGGTCCAGTGTCATGCTTAAAATTTTCACTACCAGTTCATCAAAAGAAATACCTGCTGCTTTCGCCGCCATTGGTACTAGGCTATGGTCTGTCATGCCTGGGCTGGTATTGACCTCCAGGAAATAATGCGTGCCTGCTTCGTCCATTAGAAAATCTACCCTGCCCCAACCGCTGCAACCTATTGCGCGGAATGCCTGCAAGGCTTCTTGCTGTATCAAGGCTTCTTTTTCGGCACTCAGTCCGCTGGGGCAGCGATATTCCGTGTCGTCGCGCAAATATTTGGCTTCAAAATCATAAAACTCATTCTTCGGCACGATTCTAATAATCGGCAAAGCTTCATCACCCAAAATACCCACGGTATACTCACCGCCACCCACATACTGCTCTGCAATCACCAGCGGATCTGCCTGTGCCGCCAATTCATAGGCTGCTTTTAATCCGCCCGCAGTCTTCACTTTGCTGATACCAATGCTAGAACCTTCATTGGCTGGTTTTACAAACAGTGGCAAACCCAGCTTCTGCTCAATGGCTGCAAAATCACTGGTTTCTGTGACCAGCTCAAAGTCTGGCGTCGCCACACCCACCGCGCGCCACATTAATTTGGTGCGCCATTTATCCATGCCCAGGCTTGAGGACATCACGCCGCTACCGGTAAACGGTATATCCATTAATTCCAGGGCACCCTGGATGGTGCCGTCTTCACCATAGCGACCGTGCAGCGAAATAAAGGCACGGCCAAATTTGCTTAATTCGCTCAACGCTTCTGTTGCCGGGTCAAACGCGACCGCATCCACACCTTGACGCTTTAATGCCGCCAGCACAGCCGAGCCGCTTTTAAGCGATACTTCACGCTCGCCAGATTTGCCGCCAAATAGAACGGCTACTTTTCCAAATTTACTCATTGCTGTACTCACCAATTACCCTTACCTCTTGTTGTAGCGTCACACCCTGCTTTTCCAACACGGTGTCCTTCATATGCCTGATCAATAACTCAATATCCAGCGCCGTACATCCACCCACATTGACAATAAAGTTGGCATGCTTGGGTGATACTTGCGCACCGCCGATTTGGTAACCCTTAAGGCCACTGGCTTCAATCAATCTTGCCGCGAAGTCACCTTGCGGGTTTCTGAATGTAGAGCCTGCACTGGGCAAATTCAGCGGCTGGCTAGCCAAGCGGGTTGCCAATAAATTCTTTATCTTCCTTAGGGATTCATTAGCCTCCCCTGGCTCTAGCTGGAACCATGCGCCCAAAAACCATTCATCCGGCACTGGCATCTCAATATGGCGATAGCTGGCAATAAACTCTGTGGCATTACGCACATGAGTCAAGCCATGGCGATCAATGGTCAATGCTTGATGCACGATATTCCACGTTTCACTACCGTAACAACCTGCATTCATAGCCAAAGCACCGCCTACCGTGCCAGGAATGCCCGCCATAAATTCGGCACCTTCTTTGCTGTTGTTTGCACTGAATCGCGCCAGCTTTCCGCAAGTCACACCCGCCTCGGCGTAGATATATTGCCCATCTACCCTCAAATCATTTAGCGCTTGATGCATCACAACCACCGTGCCACGCACGCCGCCATCACGCACCAGTAAATTACTGCCCAAGCCGATAAAAACGATCGGTTCTGCCTGGTCTAGCGTTTGCAAAAATATTTGCAACTCGCTTAAGCTTTCCGCAATAAACACGCGGTCTGCCCGCCCACCGACACGCCAGCTGGTGTAGCGTGCCAACGGCTCGTTTTTAAGCAACTGTGATTTAGCTTGTAAGTTCTCTTGTGTCATTTGCTGGCTAATTCTTTCGTTTTGGCCGCCACCTGGCCAATAGAACCTGCACCCATCACAATCACCACATCATTTGCCTGCACTATATTTAAAATAGCGGCTGGCAATTCATCGGTTGACTCTACAAACTGCGGCTCTACCTTGCCGGCCAAGCGGATGGAACGAATCAAGCTGCGCGTATCGGCGGCAACAATCGGTGTTTCGCCTGCCGAATAGACTTCTGTCAGCAATACCGCATCCGCAGTGGAAAGTACGCGCACGAAATCCTCAAAACAATCCCTGGTTCTTGTATAACGATGCGGCTGAAATGCCATCACCAGGCGCCTGTCAGGAAAAGCACCACGCGCCGCAGCAATCACCGCCTGCATCTCAACCGGGTGATGGCCGTAGTCATCAATCAATGTAAACGTACCGCCTGCTTTTGCTTCTGTTTGAGGTACGGCTACCTCGCCATAACGCTCAAAACGCCTGCCCACACCTTTGAATTCGGCCAGGGCTTTAATAATCGCTGCATCGCTCACATTCAATTCACTGGCAATCGCAATCGCCGCCAGGGCATTCAACACATAGTGATTGCCTGGCAAATTAAGTGTCACATCAAACCTAGTGGTGACGCCATTGATGCGCTCAACCGTAAAATGCATCTGGCCGTTATCGGCACGCACATTGGTGGCGCGGATACGCGCATCCTCACTCATGCCATAGGTCATCACCGGCTTGGTCACGCGCGGCAGGATTTCGCGGATATTGGCATCATCGATGCACACCACCGCCATGCCCCAGAATGGCAACTGCTGCAAAAATTCCACAAACGCATTTTTTAATTTTTCAAAACTATGCTCATAGGTATCCATGTGGTCCTGGTCGATATTGGTGACCACGGCCATCACAGGTGTCAAATGCAGGAACGAGGCATCGGATTCGTCCGCCTCTGCCACGATATATTCGCCCGTGCCCAGGCGGGCATTCGCGCTGGCGGCTTCCAGCTTGCCGCCAATCACGAATGTCGGGTCCATACCCGCTTCATTCAGGATACTGGCGATTAAGCTGGTGGTCGTGGTTTTGCCATGCGTACCCGCTACGGCAATGCCTTGCCTGAAACGCATCAGTTCCGCCAGCATCAACGCGCGTGGCACCACAGGGATATTCTTGGCGCGCGCTGCAATGACTTCCGGATTCGCTTCGTTTACCGCACTAGAGACCACGACTACATCGGCATTTTTCAGGTTTTCTGTGGCGTGACCCTGATACACGGTTGCGCCAAATCCTGCCAAACGTTTTGTAGTGGCGTTATTCGCCAAATCAGAGCCTGACACTTGAAAATCCAGGTTGATCAACACTTCAGCGATGCCGCTCATACCTGCGCCGCCGATGCCGATGAAATGTATATTTTTCACCTTATGTTTCAAAAAGACCTCCGCAACGCTATTGCGCTCATTAATACTGCGTTAAAAACTGGCTCAAAATCCTCATGTATAACCCATACATTCCGGTTTTTCGCCAATTTTTGTCTTGTCTTAATATCGCTCATCACACTATTCGTAGGCCTTTTCATAGCGCCAACTCCATACAAATTTTCGCCACAGTCGCAGTCGCCTCAGGCTTCGCTAATTGCTTCGCTTTAATCGCCATATCCAGGCAAATCTCACGCGTTAAGCTGCGCAACATCTCCGTAGCCTTTTGCACATCGAATTCTGTTTGTTGAATCAGCTTTGCCGCCCCTGCATCGCTTAAGTACTGTGCGTTGTAGGTTTGATGGTCATCCACCGCATGCGGGAATGGCACCAGGATACTCGCCACGCCAACGCAGGCCAGCTCAGCTACGGTCAGCGCGCCTGCGCGGCAAATCACCATATCCGCCCAGGCGTACATATCGGCCATATTGTGGATAAAGGCTTTTGCCTCAGCTTGCACATTGGCGGCCTGATAATTGGCCTGCAAAGCGGCAATATGTTTTTCACCCGCCTGGTGCACAACCTCAAACTGGCCACTGGGCAAGTTGGCTAAAGCTTTTGGTAGCACATCATTCAATGCCGCTGCACCCAAACTACCGCCCACCACCAATAGATTGAGTTTGCCAGCGCGCTGGTTGTACCTGTGCTGTGGAGAGGCCAGCTGCGTGATATCTTGCCTGACCGGGTTGCCGACCAACATGGCTTTGTCGTCAAAAGCGGAGGGGAATGCGGCCAAGGTTTTGTCTGCAATTAAACTCAAGGTTTTATTGGTCAAGCCTGCAATCGAATTTTGTTCATGAATCACCAAGGGCTTGCCTAATAACTTAGCCATCATGCCACCGGGGAAAGCCGCAAAGCCGCCCATACCCAACACTACATCGGGTTGATGCTGGCGAATAGCGGCAAAACTTTGCTTAAAGGCAATTGCCAGTTTAAATGGCAATAATAGCCAGCCCAGCAAACCTTTGCCGCGTACACCACGCATGGTGATGGTGGCTTTGCTATAATCTTTGCCTGCTATCAAGCGGTTTTCCATACCACCTTCAGTGCACAACCACACCACATTCCAGCCATGCTCTTTTAAATAATCAGCAACAGCCATGGCAGGGTAGACGTGACCGCCCGTGCCACCTGCCATGATCATGATGGTGAATTTGCCAAACTGGGTAACCGGGCTATTAAGCATCATGCTGGCAACCCCTTCTGTAATCTTCTGTTTTGGCTACGGCATAACTTGCTGCACAAGTTAGCCTGCGCCGAAACCGCCTCGTTGCTCCGCACAGCTCTCATCAAGAATGTGATTCCGCTCATGCTGGCAGCCCCTTCTGAAGCCGGCGGTTTTCAAAATCAATTCTGAGCAGCACGGCCATCGCGATGCAATTAGCCAGAATGCCGCTACCGCCAAATGACAGCAAAGGCAGGGTTAAGCCTTTAGTTGGCAGCACACCCATATTCACGCCGATATTAATAATGGCCTGCGCGCCTATCCATACACCTAAACCTTGTGCCAGCAAGGCCGCAAAATAGCGTTCGTTAGCAACCGCTTCCTTGCCGATACCAAATGCGCGAATCACGATCCATACAAACAGGCCAAGCACCGTGAGCACGCCAATAAAGCCCAATTCTTCTGCGATCACTGCCAATAAAAAGTCGGTATGTGCCTCTGGCAAATACAACAGTTTTTCGACACTAGCACCTAAACCAACACCCAGCCATTCGCCACGACCAAATGCGATGAGGGCATGCGATAGTTGATAGCCTTTGCCATACGGGTCAGCCCAGGGGTCCATAAAACCGATTACACGCTGCATACGGTAAGGTGAACTCACGATCAACACATAAATGGCCACAGGCAACAGGGCCAGCAAGGCAATAAAGATTTTGACGTTGATGCCGCCCAGCCACAGAATGGAAATGGATACCGCCGCAATCACCGCAAACGCGCCAAAGTCCGGCTCGCGCAACAGCAAAAACCCTACCAGCACCATCACCGCCGCCATCGGCAAAAAACCACGCACGATGCTATCCATTTGCGGCGCCTTGCGCACCGCATAATCAGATACATACATGGCCGCAAACAATTTCACCAGCTCCGATGGCTGCAGGTTGATCACAAACAAAGACAGCCAGCGCTGGCTGCCATTGACGTTGCGACCAACGCCCGGAATCAACACCAGCACCAGTAAAAACAATCCTAGCAGGAATAGGTAGGGCGCCATTTTTTGCCACCATGCCACGGGAACTTGAAATGAAACCGCCCCCACTAGCAAGCCGAGCACGATAAAAATGCTCTGGCGAATCAAATAGTAGGTGCTTTGATGACCCACGGCTTTATCTGCTTCAGCAATCGCGATAGAGGCGGAATACACCATCACCAAGCCCAAGCCTAGCAGGATCAATGTCACCCATAGCAACATCTGATCGTAGCTGGCGGCATTGATACGCTCGCGACTGTGCATGACCGGCGCTAACATGCGGCCACCTGTTGTGTTGAATAGTCTTGCAATCTTTTTACCGCCTCAACAAATACTTCTGCGCGATGCACATAGTTTTTAAACATATCAAAGCTGGCACAAGCCGGTGAAAGCAACACGGCATCGCCTGCCAGTGCTACTTTTTTGGCGATATTCACCGCTTCTGGCAAATCCGCAGCATGGTAGATTGGCACACCTGCAGGTATTAGCACTGCTTCTATCAAAGCCGCATCACGGCCAATCAGCACAACCGCACGCGCGTTATTTTGAATGGCAGGCAACAGGGGTGAAAAATCCTGGTCTTTGCCATCACCACCGGCAATCAGCACCACTTTTTGCGGCTTGCCAAGCTTTGTCATACCAGCGATTGCGGCGCATGTGGCACCGACATTGGTGCCTTTTGAGTCATCGTAGTAGTCAACATCATCAATGCCAGTCACCCACTGCACCCGGTGTGGTAAGCCTTTAAAATCAATCAACGCCTTGACGATGGACGCTTTTTCAATGCCAATCGCGTTGCACAGCGCCATCGCTGCAAGTGCGTTCGCCACGTTATGCAAACCCCTAATATGCAATTGGCTGGCCTTCATTATTTTGCGCTGGCCGCTGGTTAAGTATTGCATGCCATGCGACTCAATCAAGCCAAAATCCTGTGGCCCGATAGCTGCATTTAAACCGAAGGTAACCCTATGTTTAGCGGGCATTGCCAATGTGGCGGCATCGTCGCGGTTTAATACGGCCACTTTTGTGTGTGCCAGAATGCGCGTTTTGGCGGCAATATAGGCATGGATATCTGCGTATCGATCCATATGGTCTTCACAAATATTAAGCACAGTAGCGCTATCGCATTTAAGGTGATGGGTGGTTTCTAACTGAAAACTAGAAAGCTCCAACACGTAAACATCGGGCGCTTCCATCATCAAGGCTTCCAGCACTGGCAGGCCGATATTGCCTGCCACGATGGTTTTCAAGCCTGCTTCTTTACAAATCTCCCCCACTAAAGTGGTCACAGTGGTCTTGCCGTTGGAACCTGTAATGGCAATCACTTTGGACTGTTTAGGACGATACTGCGCAAATAATTCCACATCACCGATGACGGGTATGCCAGCCTGAATAGCGGCTTGTACAGCTGGCTCACTTAAAGCCACGCCTGGGCTGATGACGATTAAATCGGCCTGCTTGAATACGTCCGGGTCAAATGCACCTGTGTGAATATGCACCTGCGGCATGCGTTTCATCACATGATCTGCACTGGGTGGATTAGCGCGCGAATCGGCAACAGACAAGATTGCACCTTGACCCTCAAGCCAATGCAAGGCGGATAGGCCTGTATCACCCAGGCCTAGCACCAATACTTTTTTGTCTTTTAATGCAATTTTCATTTTGCTATTTGGCTTATCTTAATTTCAATGTAGAAAGTCCAACCAATACCAACATCATGGTAATAATCCAGAATCGCACCACTACTTGCGTTTCTTTCCAGCCTTTTTGTTCGTAATGATGGTGCAGCGGTGCCATCAAAAAGATGCGCTGGCCCACGCCTGTTTTAAATTTGGTGTATTTGAAATACAACACTTGCAACGCCACCGAAAAGGTCTCCACCACGAATACGCCACCCATAATGAACAACACGATTTCCTGGCGCACAATCACAGCCACTACACCCAGTGCAGCACCCAAGGCCAGCGCGCCAACATCACCCATAAACACTTCTGCCGGGTAAGCGTTAAACCATAAGAAACCTAAACCGGCACCGGCCATAGCGGCGCAAAATACCATCAACTCGCCAGCACCTGCCACATAGGGAATGCCCAGGTATTTGGAGAAATAGAGATGCCCGGCCACATAAGCAAATATCGCCAGCGCACTACCCACCATCACCGTTGGCATAATCGCCAATCCATCCAGGCCATCCGTTAAGTTAACCGCGTTGCTGCTGCCCACAATCACTAGATAGGTCAGCAAAATAAAACCCACCGCACTTAAGGGCACCACCAGTGTCTTGAAAAACGGCACAATCAAAGTGGTTTCAGCCGGACTGCTGGATGTTTGATAGAGAAATATCGCCACACCTAGCCCAATCACGCTTTGCCAGAAGTACTTGGCTTTAGCGGATAAGCCTTTCGGGTTTTTGTACACCACTTTACGGTAATCATCCACCCAGCCAATCGCCCCGAATCCAAGCGTTGTCACCAGCACCACCCAGATATATTTATTATGCAAATCACCCCACAAGATGGTGGCTATCCCAATTGCCACCAATATCAGTGCACCGCCCATGGTAGGCGTGCCTGCTTTCACCAAATGCGTTTGCGGGCCATCGTCGCGCACGGCTTGCCCTACTTTATACTGGGTCAGTTTGCGTATCATGGTTGGCCCAACCATAAATGAAATCAGCAGCGCGGTTAATGTCGCCAACACAGCACGAAGCGTAATGTAGTTAAATACATTAAAACCGCGGATATCGTGCGCCAACCAACGGGCAAGTTCTAATAACATTGTGCGTCCTCCATTAAACTTTTTTCCTGGTTTTGTTGTGTCAATTGCTCTACCACGCGCTCCATTTTCATAAAGCGCGAACCCTTAACCAAAACCGTTGTATTTTTTTGCATTAATTTTTTTGCATGGTCGATGACATCATCCAACACTGAAAAATGTTGTGCGCCTTCACCGAATGCGGTGACCGCATGCGCACTCATTTCGCCAAATGCCAACAAATGTGCAATGCCTTTTTGTTTGGCATACAAACCAATTTCGGCGTGCATTTTGGCTGCATCTGCACCCAGCTCACCCATATCGCCCATCACGAAAACGCGGGGCGAATCCATTGCCGCCAGCACATCGATTGCCGCGCGCATTGAATCAGGGTTAGCGTTATAGGTATCATCAATCAACTGCGCGCCATTCAAGCCCGCTTGGCGCTGCAGGCGGCTATGCACGGCCTGCATGTTTTGCAAACCGTCTGCAATATCCTGGTTACCCGCACCTAAAGCCACTGCCGCCGCACTGGCGGCAAGCGCGTTGCTGATATTGTGCTTACCCAATACATTCAATTTAAATTTCACCGTGCCGCTTGGGGTCGTCAGCTGCACATGGCTTAAACCATCAATTTCGGCATAGCTAGCCGTTACGTCCGCTGTTTGGTTTAAACCAAAAGTAATGATTTTTTTACCCGCATTCAGCGATTGCCAATAGGCAGAAAATGCATCGTCGGCATTAATGACGGCAACACCGTTTGCGCTTAGGCCATTAAATATCTCGCCTTTTGCCTTGGCGATATTTTCGCGTGAACCCAGTTCACCAATATGCGCTGTACCGGCGTTATTGATCAGCGCCACCGTTGGCTGCGCGATACGGCTTAGATAATCGATTTCACCTAAGTGATTCATGCCCATTTCAATTACCGCGTAGGCATGTTCTTTACGCAATTTCAGCAAGGTGAGCGGCATACCGATGTCATTATTCAAATTGCCAACGGTGGCGTGCACTTTTGTGGCGTCTTTTGTGGCCGCGCCCAGGATCGCGCTTAACATTTCCTTGGTGGTGGTCTTGCCATTACTACCGGTAATCGCAATCACAGGCATAGCAAATTGATTACGCCAATGTTTTGCCAGCTGCCCCAGCGCCATGCGCGTGTCATCCACCACGATCGCAGGCCTTGCTTTTGTCAGCGCGTCAGAAACCAGCACCGCAGTCGCCCCTTGCGAAATAGCGTTTTCGGCAAATTGATTGCCATCGAAGTTTTCGCCTTTAATCGCCACAAACAATTGTTTGCTGACGATTGCGCGGCTATCGCTGCCTACGCTTTGTACAATTTCGTCTGTGCCTAGTAGCTGGCCGTTGACTGCTTTTACAATAGTGGATAGCTGCATCATAGAAGCGTCTCCGCATATTTTTTCAGTACTTTTTGCGCTTGCTCTATATCGCTAAAGTGATACTTTTTATCTTTGATTTCCTGATATTGCTCATGGCCTTTACCGGCAATCAGCACAATGTCGCCAGCTTTGGCGGCAAAGATGCCAACCGAAATCGCTTTGGCACGATCCTGTTCAATCAAGTAATTGCCCTGCATGCCCTGCAAGATTTCGTTAATGATTTTGCGTTTGTTTTCATGCCTGGGGTTATCCGAGGTAACGACCACTGCATCGGCCAAATCGCTGGCCATTTTGCCCATGATTTCGCGCTTGCCGGCATCGCGGTTACCACCGCAGCCAAACACGCATATTAGTTTTGCGCCTGCCTTTTTTTGCGCCTTTAGCGTGGTTAACACTTTTTCTAGAGCGTCTGGCGTGTGTGCATAATCCACTACCACCAAGGGTAATTGTTGACCGCCCAGCTGCTGCATGCGACCAGGCGCAGAGCGAATATGGGAGATCGCCTCTACGGCATCCTGCAAGCTCACATTAGACGCCAGCAATGTGGCCAACACCGCCAGCACGTTATAAACGTTAAAGCGGCCGATTAAATTAGCACGCACTTCAGCCTTGCCTTGCGGGGTCACCGCCACAAAGCTGAAATAGGTGTCTTCAAAATGCAGTTTTGTTGCACGGACATCGCCATGATCAATGCCGTAGGTCACGACTGGCGCACCTGCGTGTTTTAAATCTTCTTCAATTTGCCGCCCAAAATCGTCGTCACAATTGAGCACCGACATTTTTAAACCGATCGAGTCAAACAGGCTGCGCTTAGCCGCGGCGTACTCTTCTAAAGTGGCGTGGTAATCCAAATGGTCGCGCGATAAATTGCTCAATACCGCAATATCAAACTCAACACCATTGACTCGACCCTGATGCAAGCCGTGTGATGACACTTCCAAAGCCACCACCGCCGCGCCTTGCTTCAAGTAATCAGCCAGCATGGATTGCAACAAAATAGCGTCCGGCGTGGTATTGCTGGTTTCGGACAATTGTTCGGCAAAGCCATTGCCAAGGGTGCCAATAACCACCGTCTTACGATTCAAATAGTTAAAACACTGACTCAACCATTGCGTGATGGAAGTCTTACCATTGGTGCCTGTAACGCCTATTGTCCACAATGCAGATGACGGCTTTTTGTAGAATTGCGCCGCGATATTGCCCGCTTGCAGGCGCAAATTCTTGATGCCAATATTTTCAATCGCCCAATCGGCATTCCAGTTAAAGTCAGCTAAATCCCAAAGTATGGCACTAGCGCCTTTTTTTATCGCATCGGCAATAAAATCGCGGCCATCGATTTTTTCTCCCGGGTATGCCAAAAACAGGCTTCCCTGCGTCACTTTGCGGCTATCGGCCGTGATGTATTTAACGGGCGTTTTAATGCGGTAACTTTGGATGGCTTTGGTCATATCACTTCCTTAGCATCATCGTCGTTAGTCGGGATCACCACATTGTCATTAGGCGCATCTTGCGGCACAGCCAGCATGCGCAAAGCATCTGCCATCACGGCACTGAATACGGGTGCGGCCACCGTACCACCGTAATATTCGCCATTGGTCGGCTCATCGATCATCACCGCCATGATCAGGCGCGGATTGGATGCAGGTGCCATGCCGACAAAAGAACCCACATATTTGTCTTTTTCATATCCGGCCGGACCCAGCTTGTGTGCGGTACCGGTTTTACCACCAACGCGATAGCCCGCCACTTGCGCCCTTAGCGCCGTACCGCCTGGCAACACCGCCAGCTCTAGCATAGACTTCATGTCGTTTGCCACTTGCGCAGAAAACACCTGGTGACCCACTGTTGATTCATTTTGTTTAAGCAGCGAAATACTTTTAAGCTCGCCTTCGTTGGCAAACACGGTATAGGCACGTGCCAATTGCAACAGGGTCAAGCTGATGCCATGCCCGTAGGACATAGTCGCTTGCTCGATCGGGCGCCAGTTTTTATAAGGCCTTAAACGCCCGGACGCCTCACCGGGAAAGCCGATATTGGCACGCGAGCCAAAGCCGAACTGGTTAAAGGTACTCCAAAGCGCCTCGCGCTTCAGGCTTAATGCCATTTTGGCAGAGCCCACGTTAGACGATTTCTGGATCACTTCTGCAACCGTTAGCACACCATGCGGATGTGCGTCATGTATGGTGGCGGTACCAATAGTCATGTAGCCAGGCGCGGTTTGAATTTTGGTATCCGGCTTAAAATCGCCAAACTCCATCGCGGCTGCAGCTGTCATTGGCTTCAAGGTTGAGCCTGGCTCAAACACATCGGTAATCACTCGGTTACGGGTTTTTCCCACGATATTCACAGGGTTATTCGGGTTATAAGTCGGCAAATTCACCATAGCCAGCACTTCACCGGTTTTAGCATCCAGCACCACAGCAGCACCGGCTTTCGCTTTATGGTGCTCAACCGCCTTTGCCAGCTCTCTAAACGCTAAATATTGGATGCGCCGGTCAATACTCAGCACCAAATCTTTGCCGTCTTGCGGCACTTTAACGTCTTCCAAATCTTCAACGATACGGCCTTGCCTGTCTTTAATCACCTTACGGCTACCTGCCTTGCCTGACAAGTGGCTGTTTTGCGCCAACTCAAAACCTTCCTGGCCAATATCGTTGATATCGGTAAAACCCACCACATGTGCGGTCACATCGCCAGCCGGGTAAAAGCGTTTATATTCACGTTGCAGGAAAACACCGGGGATATTCAAGCTCATGACCTGCGCCGCCAAGTCAGGCGAGACACGGCGTTTTAGATACACGAATTCACGCTGCAAGTTGGCAAACTTCTTATCCACATCTTTATTTTTTATGCCAAGCAGTTTAGCAAGCGCCTGTTTCTGCGTCTTGTTCACCTTAACGTCGGGAGGGCTGGCCCAAACCGATTCCACCGGACTGCTGATTGCCAGCAACTCGCCGTTTCTATCGGTAATTTTGCCACGGTGGGCTTGCAAGGTCAGCGTGCGGCTGTAACGTGCATCGCCTTTTTGCTGCAAAAATTCTTTGTGCAGGCTTTGCAAATAGATGCCGCGCGCAAACAAGCCGGCAAATCCTAGCAGGATGCCGATCAACAATAGCCTGCGCCGCCAGGCTGGCAGCTTTACTATATGGTGCTGTACGGAGTTATAAGCCATTTTCTTTATTAATCAATCACCGAATTAACTCAACAGTGACTTCCTCTTTCGCAATCACCTGAATGCGTTTTGCATCCGGCACTTGCATTTGTAATTTCTTTGCAGCCAACTCTTCAACACGTGAATGCATGGCCCAAGTGCTTTGCTCCAACTGCAATTGACCATATTCCGTGTCATATTTGCGCGTTAAGTCTTGCTGTTGCTCCAGCTCAAAATACAGCTTGCGCGCTTTATGCTGTGAGGTGATCACACCCAGGCTCACGGCAATTAATACAAAAAATAAAATAAAATTGATACGCGTCATGTTTACTCTTAGGCAACTGCCGTTCTTTCCGCCACACGCATCACCGCACTTCTGCTGCGTGGGTTTTGTTTCACTTCAGCCGCGCTTGGCTTGATGGCCTTGCCAACGGCTTTTAATCTTGGCTGCGGCAAATCCTTTGCTTTCACCGGAAAGCGCGCAGGCAAGTCATCACGGTTTTGCTCACCCTGAATAAATTGCTTCACTATCCTGTCTTCCAGCGAGTGAAAACTAATCACCACCAGCCTGCCGCCTTCTGCCAGCAAATTCAGGCATTGCGGCAAAATCAGCGATAACTCCTCAAGCTCCGAATTGACGTAAATCCGTAAAGCTTGAAAGGTGCGCGTTGCAGGGTTCTGCCCCGGTTCGACCTTGGTGATTGCACTTGCCACGATCTTGGCAAGCTGTCCTGTAGTGGTGATGGTGCGCCCGTCTGTGCGCTCCTTAATAATCGCCCTTGCAACCTGCTTAGCAAACCGTTCTTCACCATAATCTTTGATTACCTTCCCGAGTTGTTGTTCTGTAATTGTGGACAACAGCTCAGCGGCCGTTTTGCCACGCGTTTGGTCCATGCGCATGTCCAGCGGCGCATCAAATCTAAAACTAAAACCACGTTCACCTTCATCGATTTGTGGCGATGAAATGCCCAAATCCAGCAAAATGCCATCAACTTTTGTAAAATTGCGATTGCTGGCCAATTGATCGATTTCTGAAAAATGCAGATGGGAAATATGGAAACGTTCGTCTTCAATCGCCTGGCCTTCTGCCAACGCAGCCAAATCACGGTCAATGGCATACAAGCGGCCTGATTTTTCCAGGCGCGACAAAATCAGCCTGCTATGGCCACCGCGGCCAAATGTGCCATCCACATAAATGCCGCTGGGCTTAATATTGAGCGCATCCACCGCTTCGTTTAATAAAACGGTGACATGTGCAGCCGATGAAGACTTGCCGGTGGAATTTAAAACTGAAGTCATAATCGATGCTGACACTGAGGCTGAGCTGGGCGCAGATTTCGCGCCCATCATCATAGTGAGAAACCTTCTAATTCTGCAGGCATTTCAGCGCCCGCATCGCCAGTTAAAACTTCAAGCTGCTTGTTCCAGTCCTGCAGGTTCCACAACTCAAAATGACTACCTTGACCAACAAACATCACGTCTTTATCCAAACCTGCAAACTCACGCAGCACAGAAGACACCAGCAAGCGCCCTGCGCTATCCAGGGACAGGTCTTCTGCCTGCCCTACCATCAAGCGTTGATAAGCACTTGTTTGCGGATTAAAACTGGATAAAGCATTTATTTTGGCTTCGATAGGCGCCCATGCCGGTTGCGGATAAAGCAACAAGCAGCGGTGCGGATGTGCGGTTAATATCAAATTACCCGCGCTCTGCGTCAACAAAGCATCACGATGCTTAGCAGGCACTGCAAGCCTGTACTTAGCATCCATACTTAAAAGTGTTGCGCCGCGAAACATGATTTAATAAACCGCCCTTAATGCATTATTGTTGGTGGTGGTGAGCTCAAATTATTATCAGGAGCCTAACTAAAAACCGGCAGATAATACTCGCCCGCCTAAAGTTCCCACTAAACTCCACTTTTCACCACTAAATTGCACTATAGTTAAAAAAAAAGTACTTTGCAAGCACTTTTTTACTATTTTTTCCATATAAGACAAAGACTTAGCGCATTTTTATCAATAAAATAATAGCTATAATAATCAAGGAGATATTAAATTAAGTGAATGTAAAATATTACAACAAGCAAGTAGATGAATGATTGCAAACAACATCACGTAACCACAACATTTATTTACAAAAAAATTGACTAATAAACGACAAATTTATACTACGGTATACTCCAAACAGGGGATTGAGTTAGAACTTTTTATATTTAAACTTGCTGAGCAATTTTTGCAAATCAAAAAAGGGGCAATAAAAAATGTACATACAAAAATTAGTTCTCTCAACTCTGTTTATGGGTGCGCTATTTAGTACCGCAAGTGCAACTGCTGCGACGGTAGACACCATAGACGCCACTTCACCGGCCAGTAACGTTTTTCCAAACTATTTTGCACCGGGCGGCGCTGAAACTTTCGACTCCCCCTATTATCGCGAGTATGGAGAAGATTGGGGCTGGAGCCATAACGCCATTACAACACCTTATACCTCAGCTGCTTTAAGCATCAGCGCGTTTGATGTAGACAGGGCAGATGGTGAAGTTGATATTATTCAAGGCTTTGAAACCTCAACCAGCACATGGGCTAACATTGGTACATTAAATGGTGCAAACGATATCTATTCCTTTACCACATTTGATTTAGGCGCTAATTGGGCAGACGAAATCGGATCCGGCCTGCAGGTAAGAATCTTGATTGACACTCTAGATGAGGGCTGGCTAGTCACTTTAGCAAAATCCGTTTTAACTACAGATGGCGCGCCGATTGGCAACCCAAACCCGGGAGCGGTGCCAGTGCCAGCAGCAGCTTGGTTATTTGGTTCTGCGGTTTTAGGTTTCTTTGGTATGCGTCGTAAAAGCCAAGCTTAAAATTTACTGAATATAAAAAAGCCACGCTGATGTGTGGCTTTTTTATCGCTTTTTGTATGAAAATAATTGAAGCTGGCCGATAAGCCGGGTTTTGTAAACTTTATTGCTAAAGTGGACAGTCATTCATCTAGGCGCACAATTACTTGTGCACTCAAGCTATCTACCCGCTGGCAGCGCGAGCCACGCCCTATCTACTTACGTAGAAATGCCAGCCTATTTGATATTGCTGCAGATGGAGGTTACCGCGTTTCACCGTAACTTAATACGCTCGTCTCTGTGGCCCTATTCCGCGCCTTATATCTTGCGGCTTTCGCCACAAAAGTTTCAGCGTACGGCTGTTAGCCGTCATCCCGCTCTGTGCAGCCCGGACTTTCCTCCCCCCACTTGCGTGAGCGGCGACTGTCTAGCCAGCTTCAATGTTATTTTAACACGTTGATGCGATTAATTTTTTTGTAATTTCCAGGCCAAAGATTGCCCCGCCCTCAGCGGCACCAGCACATCATTGTCAAACGGTAAGTTATCCGGCACTTGCCAGCTTTCTTTCAGCAATGTAATTGTCTCTTTATTGCGCGGCAAGCCGTAAAAATCGGCACCGTAAAAGCTGGCAAAAGCTTCCAATTTATCCAAGGCACCGGCATTTTCAAATGCCTCTACATAGAGTTCGATGGCCGTGTGTGCGGTATACATGCCGGCACAGCCGCAAGCGGCTTCTTTGGTATGCCTGGCATGCGGTGCACTATCGGTGCCTAAGAAGAATTTAGCATTGCCGGAAATTGCCGCTTTTACTAAGGCAACACGATGCTCTTCACGTTTTAAAATCGGCAGGCAGTAATGATGCGGTTGTATGCCACCTTTAAACATATCGTTGCGATTCATTAGCAAATGGTGCGCCGTGATGGTGGCGGCAATATGGCTAGGCGCTTCTGTCACAAAGTCTGCCGCATCCTTGGTCGTGATATGCTCAAACACAACTTTCAAGGCGGGGAATTTTTTAAGCAGCGGAATCATATGACGCTCAATAAATACGCGTTCGCGGTCAAATACATCGACATCGCTATCGGTCACTTCAGCATGCGCCAACAAAGGCACACCTAGCTTTTGCATGGTCTCAAGCGCTTCCACACAGTGAGCAAGGTCGGTGACACCGGAATCCGAGTTGGTGGTGGCGCCTGCCGGATAAAGTTTGACGCCATGCACAATGCCGCTGGCTTTGGCCAGGGCGATCTCTTGTGCTGACGTCTTGTCTGTCAGGTACAAAGTCATCAGGGGCTCAAAACTTAAACCGGCTGGCAGCGCATCTAAAATACGTTGCCGGTAAGCAGTCGCTAATGCTGTAGTTGTAACAGGCGGCCGCAGGTTGGGCATTACAATCGCGCGCGCAAATTGCTTCGCGGTATCAGGCAGCACCGCTTTTAATGCCGCGCCGTCCCTCAGGTGTAAGTGCCAATCATCTGGCCGTGTAATGGTTAAACTAGTCATCATTAGGGTTTATTCTTTAGTGGTGTTTTTCAATGCAAGGGCAAATTCGTATAAATCGTTTTTCTTTTCATTGGTAATGTCAGCAGCCAATTTTACCGCTTGTTTAAGCGGCAAATCAGCCAAAAGCAATTTTAATACGCGAACAGTTTCTTCTGAAAATTCTTCGCTGGCTTTCACTTTGGCCGCTTCAACCAACAGCACAAATTCGCCGCGTTGTTGATTGGTATCCGCTTCCAGCCAGGCCTTTGCCTCAGCTAAAGCGCAACTGTAAATTGTCTCAAAAGTCTTGGTGATTTCCCTGGCAAAGGTAATACGGCGCTCAGCGCCCAATACATTGGCCATGTCCACAACACTTTCTATAATGCGGTGCGGCGCCTCATAAAAGACCAGTGTCACTGTTTGCGCTTTTAACAACTCAAGCGCTTTGCGCCTGGCGGCGCCACTCGCAGGCAAAAACCCGTGAAATAAAAAGCCGTTTTGTGCAATACCCGATACCGACAAAGCCGCAATTACCGCACTTACGCCAGGAATCGGTACCACTTTAATACCAGCCTTGCGCACAAAATCCACCACCACCGCACCCGGGTCGCTAATGCCCGGCGTGCCGGCATCGGTTACCAAGGCGATATTTTCGCCTGCATTCAATAGCGCTAATAGTTTTTCAGCGGATTGGTGTTCATTATGCTCATGCACCGCGATGAGTTTTTTACTAATCCCAAAATGAGACAACAAGCCTGAGGTATGCCGCGTATCTTCTGCCGCAATCGCATCTACGCCTTTGAGTATTTCCAGCGCCCTCAAAGTAATATCTCCTAAATTGCCGATTGGCGTTGCGACAACATATAATGTATTGCTGGTTTTTAAATCGCTCATTTTTATAATTTTAAGCCAAAGCGCTGTTAAGCACCTAAAAATATACGCACTAATGCCTTTTACATGAAATTAAATCAAGATAATCCAGGATTGGCTGCAGAAAAATTAGCTGAAACTTTTTTAATCAATCGCGGACTTAAATTAGTAACGCGCAATTACCACTGCCGTTTTGGTGAAATTGACTTGATTATGCTGGATGCTAAAACCCTGGTGTTTGTTGAAGTGCGATTAAGGACAAACACGCAGTTTGGCAGCGCCGGTACTAGCATTACCCCTCAAAAAATGCAAAAACTCATCTTAACCGCACAACACTATTTGCAGACACACGGTGAACAACCATGCCGCTTTGATGCCATTTTAATGGATTCAGCCAATGCAAAATCGATTGAGTGGGTGCGTAATGCATTTGACGCATAAAGGGCGTATGATTCGCAAAAATTATCTGTTATTTTGGAGTAGGCAATGAACTTGATTTTAAAATTTGTATTAGCAGCCGCTTTATTAAGCCAGCTGGCAGCTTGTGTGCCAGTGGTGGTGGGTGGCGCGGCAGCAGGCGGCGCTGTGGCGGCCGATAGACGCTCTTCCGGCTTTTTTGTGGAAGATCAAGGTATTGAGCTAAAAGCCATAAAAAAAATGGAATCCAACTTGGGTGAACAGTCACATGTTAACGTGACCAGCTATAACCGCAACGTGCTGCTGACCGGTGAAGTGCCGGATGCCGAGCGTTTAGCCAAAGCCGAAGCCTTATTAAAAGAAATCCAGAATATTCGTGCAGTGACCAATGAGATTGTGATTGCGCCAAAAAGCACCATAGGCGCACGCAGCAACGACACCTTTATCACTTCTAAAGTCAAAACGAAATTTGTGACCGAAAATAAATTTCCTGCTAATTACGTAAAAGTAGTGACCGAAAATGGTGTGGTTTACTTAATGGGCCTTGTAACGCAGGCAGAAGGTGAAGCGGCGGTGGAGATTGCGCGCAACACAGACGGCGTCAGCAAAGTGGTTAAAGTATTCGAATACATCAATTAAGCAAAGCGACATCAATATGACGAAAAAAAATGTGGAAATTATTATTGAAGGCCTAACCCGCGCCGGCAAACCGTTTCGCCCAAGCGATTGGGTCGATAGAACCTGCAGTACCTATGCGAGCTTTGGGCCTGATAAAAAGCTGGTGTATTCGCCTTACCTAAAGCCAAAAGTCATGAATGGCGTGCGCTGCCTGGCAGTGGATATGCGATTAAAAGATAGCAGCCCGGAAGGTTTTGCCCAGTTGATGCAATTTGCCGATGAAAACCAGTTGAATATTCTAGATGCCGAAGGCAATAGTATCGCGGCGTTGATTTAAGCAATCTAAGCTTAATTAAGCCAGTTTATTGAAGCTTCACTGGCTCGTTTGCCATCAAGGTTTCGAGATAAGCTTTGGTCACCAATCCGCGCTTGGTTTTAACCAAAACCCCGCGCGGATTATAAATATAAGTGGTTGGCATCACCTCTGCGCTGCCAATTTGCTTGATCACTTCATCATCACCCAGCACAATCGGGTATGACATCAGCATATCGTCGACATACTCTGCCACCTCTGTAGTGTCTTTGTAATCAAACACCACACCCAGCAACATCACGTCTTTATTTTTGCGGCTGTCGTATAGCGCTACCAGGTCAGGCACCTCTTCCAGGCAAGGCGGACACCAGGTAGCCCAATAATTGACGATGACCCATTTACCTCTATATTGTGAAAGCGTATGCTTTCTACCTGCCGTATCTTTTAAGATGAAACCTTTATGTAATGGCGTATCTGCGGCGCTTGCTATCAAACTCAGGCTTAAATAAATAATGACTGTTATCGCCCAAAAAAACTGTTTTTTAGCTAACATAGTATTTTTCAATCTAATATATAATCTATAAAGGTTATTATAATTAATTCACGCTATTCAATCGTTTATAAATAGGGTGATAATGTGTTTAAATTGCTTTTAATTTAACGCTTTGATATATAAAAAAAGCGACAAATTTAAATGCGCAGTCAATACTATGTGGAGTTTGTATGCCGATCAGTCTTAAGCTACCCAATTTAGATAGTAATCCAATTTTGTTGGCTGAAACACGCGCGCACAAGATCAATGAATTTATTCAAAACCTACCATTTGGTGACCCGATCAGGGCCGCGACGGATTTAATTGAAGAACTACAGATTATCAATAGCCAAAAAGTGGCTTTTACCAACCGCTTAAATGCGCTTGAGCTGTATCGTCCCGCTGCAATCCAGATTTACCAGGATTTGATTCCACACTTTAGCAGTGCCAGTTTACCTATTTCAAAAAATGAGCAGGCATTTGCCGATGCAGCAGAGCAGCTATGGCAAGAGTTTGCGTTTGGCTACAAGTTCGCGCTGGTGGATCTGCAAAACAAAATACTGAATTTGGGTAGCAGCAAAACCACTGCCTTGGTTGTGCAACGGGCGATTCATGCTTGTAAAGAGATGATGTTGATTCATCATCTTACTTATGCCAGCGCTCCCGTTTCGATTTGGGGTGAGCTGCACCAGCTTTACTACTGCGCACTGCAACAATCCGCAGAGAAACTTCCCGTAGCCGAACACTACACCAGCATCAACGCCAGCTCGGTTAACCTGATCTATGCGCAAACACTGCTTTTAAATTTGGCCAACCCGCAACACTTGGCCAATAAAGATATTCTTAGCCTTGACGGCTATCTAGGCAACATTGCCCACCAGGCAGAGCTAAGGCCGCTGGGCTTTATCGAAAATCCTACCGGCGTGTTTCTGGTATCGCTTGATAGCGCAAAACCACCCACCGCTTTTGTAAAAAACAAAGAAATTCCCGATGGCAGCACCGATATCTTATTGATAACGGTCAATGTCGCCAGGCAAATTCATCAGCACATTAAACTGTTGCAAGAGGGTGTTGTGCCAAATGACGGCAGCATGCCAGGCAATGCCATTGAAAGCCACTTTGAAGACTTGCTGGCACACTTGATCAAGCAATATGGCAAAACGCCGCAACGCTTATTCTCCAGAAACAAAAAAAGCGATGGCGTTGAGTTAAGCATAGGCATTAACACCACGCATCATTTGATTCGCGAAGTAGGATCGCAATTGAATACGCCCCAAGGCATCAGCGGACTCAATACCAACGGTTTTTACAGGCCATCCAGATGGCAAATCTTGAACGTGAGCGCTGGCGGCTATGCTTTGCGTAAATTCAATTCATCCATGGCCAGTGCGCACATTGGTGACGTGGTGGCCATGAAGGATAACAATACAAAAACCTGGGAGCTCGCCGTATTACGCTGGGCAAACGTGAATGAGCTAAAACAATTAGACGTAGGCTTGCAGTTAATATCGCCAAGTGCCTCAGCAGTCAGCGTCCGCGCTGATGATAACGCCTTGGAAAGTGAAGCATTATTATTGCCAGAGCTATCGGCACTGAAACAACCGGCCAGCATTATTACCGCGGTGGGTCTGTGCAAAATCGGCAGCACACTTGAAGTTCACCATAATAATACGGTCAGCAAGGTGCGTACCACAAAATTGGTAGAGCGCACGGCAAGCTTTGAACGCTTTCAATACAGCTTGATATAAGTCATTTGATATTGCTATACTACGTAAAAGCGAGCTACTTCTGAATATATCCTAATCAATATAACCGAACAGAGTTTAATAATATTTTTGTTAATTACTTGAAAATACGTTAAATAACGCTATTTAATTAACAAATATAACTCTAATATCCTAGTTATCGTACATTATTCAGTTATCAGTCAAATTTCTACACCGAGGTCAACATGAGCGAACACATTACCCATTTAAGCGATGCTGCTTTTGAGCAAGAAGTATTGCAATCTTCCCTTCCCGTTTTAGTGGATTATTGGGCAGAGTGGTGTGGTCCTTGCAAAATGATTGCGCCGATTTTGGATGACATCAGCAAAGAATATGCTGGCCGCTTAAAAGTAGCCAAGCTAAACATCGACGATAACCAGCAAACACCACCGAAATACGGCATTCGTGGCATTCCGACATTAATGCTATTTAAAAACGGTAATGTTGAAGCCACCAAAGTAGGCGCGTTATCAAAATCTCAATTAACGGCTTTTATAGATAGCAATATTTAATTATTCAATATCTAAATTATTAACCTTTGCATTAACTAGTCTAGTTTCTACAAGCCAGTCAGAAACTAGACATTTTTAACACTTACACCACAAACTATCCCATAGTTATTCCCTTCTAGAGAGTTCTCTCATGCATTTATCTGACCTAAAACACCTGCCCGTTACCGAATTAGTTGAAATGGCATTAACCAACGAAATTGAAAATGCCAGCCGCATGCGCAAGCAAGATTTGATTTTTGCTATATTAAAAAACAAAGCTAAAAAAGGTGACAGTATTTTTGGTGACGGGACTCTAGAGGTCTTACAGGACGGATTTGGTTTTTTGCGCTCGCCTGACACCTCTTACCTTGCAGGGCCTGACGATATTTATGTGTCGCCTTCGCAAATCAGAAGATTTAATTTACACACCGGCGACAGTATCCAGGGCGAGATTCGCACCCCTAAAGATGGTGAACGTTATTTCGCGCTGGTAAAAGTTGACCAGGTGAATGGTGAAGCACCGGAAAACACCAAGCACAAAATCCTGTTTGAAAACTTAACCCCGCTTTTCCCGACTATCCCCCTTACATTAGAACGCGATATTCGTGGTGAAGAAAACATCACCAGCCGCGTAATCGATATGATCGCGCCTATTGGCCGTGGTCAACGCGGCTTGCTGGTTGCCAGCCCTAAAAGCGGTAAGACGGTGATGATGCAAAATATTGCACACGCCATTACCGCCAATCACCCTGATGTGATCCTGATTGTATTGCTGATTGATGAGCGCCCGGAAGAAGTGACGGAAATGACGCGCTCAGTAAAAGGTGAAGTGGTGGCTTCCACCTTTGACGAGCCGGCAACGCGCCACGTGCAGGTGGCTGAGATGGTGCTGGAAAAAGCCAAACGCCTGGTTGAACACAAAAAAGATGTGGTGATTTTGCTGGATTCGATTACCCGTTTAGCACGCGCTTACAACACCGTGATCCCTTCATCCGGCAAAGTATTGACCGGCGGTGTGGATGCCAATGCACTGCAACGCCCTAAACGCTTCTTTGGTGCGGCACGTAATATCGAAGAAGGCGGCTCACTCACCATCATCGCCACAGCGCTTGTTGATACAGGCTCGCGCATGGATGATGTGATTTATGAGGAATTTAAAGGTACCGGCAATATGGAAATCCATCTTGACCGTAAAATGGCTGAGAAACGCCTCTACCCTGCGATTAACGTCAATAAATCCGGTACGCGTAAAGAAGAATTACTCATTGAAAAAGACGTATTGCAGAAGATCTGGGTTTTACGCAAACTGCTTTACCCAATGGACGACTTGGAAGCGATGGAATTCCTGCTGGATAAAATCAAGGCGACCAAAAATAACGCCGACTTTTTTGATAGCATGCGCAGGGGTTAATTAGCCGCATCCAATCAAATATCGTTTGAATCATACATTCATCTTGCCAAAGGTATGTTTTTGGCAGATAATACGCGGTTTACTGCAACTGCTTAAATTTAGAGAGAAAAGCATGAAAGCTGATACACATCCAAACTACCCAGAAATCAATGTTACCTGTAGCTGTGGTAGCAAATTTAAAACACGCTCTACGCATGGCCGTGACATGAGTATCGAGGTGTGTTCACAATGCCACCCGTTCTACACAGGCAAACAAAAAATATTAGACACAGCTGGTCGTGTTGAGAAATTCAAACAAAAATACGGCATGTAATCGCTTGTTCGTGTTTTGCAAAAAAGGCAGCCTGGCTGCCTTTTTTATTTGCCCGGCACTATTTTGATACCTGTATTTCTTTTATTAATGCGCTGTAAAAGCCATTAGCGCAAAACAAGCAGTGTTAAAATAACACCATCCATTTACATTATTCAATATTACTTAATATCAACTCATGCGCTTCGACCTCGATCATGACTGGCAAGGCAATATGTCTACCCCGCGCGCGCGCGTGGGCGAACGCGCCAAGACACACCTGTTATTAATACTGTGTGCGGTATGGCTGTTAATGGGCCTGATTGGCCATGCGCCCTGGAAACCGTTTGAATCGCACAGCATAAGCGTTATCAAAACTATTTTGGACTCTGGTAACTATTTGGTACCAAGTGCCGCCAGTACGGCCAATATCGCAAACCCACCCCTTTTCTACTTGAGTGCCGCCGTTTTAGCCAAAATTTTCCAGCCCATTTTACCTCTGCATGACGGGGCACGCATTGCCACTGGCTTATGGATGCTGATTACTTTTTTGATGGTAGGCATGACTGGCCGCGAACTTTGGGGCAAAGGTGCCGGCCGTCAAACCACTTTTGTTCTTATGGGTACCATTGGCTTAATCGTCAGCGCGCACACGCTAACGCCAGCGGTAGCAAGTTTGGCCGGATTAGCGACAGGATTCTATGCCCTGGCCTTAAGCAAAAGGCGGCCTTACCGTGCCAGCATTTTGTTAGGTGCTGGGTTGGGTGTCAGCTTTTTATCCACCGGCTTGTTACCGCTAGCGATCTTAATCATTACCTGCATCGTTTTACCGTGCCTATTTTCTGCCTGGCGCAATAAAAGTTATTTATACGTCGCGGGGCTATCGCTTTTAGTCGCCAGCCCTTTTTTGCTGATTTGGCCTATTTTATGTTTAACTGTCCAGCCAGATATTTTTAACGCCTGGTGGCTGCAATCCCTGGCGCAATTTCAACAAGCCTATCACCTGTATTTTTTAAAAACCCTGTTATGGTACGCATGGCCTGCACTACCTTTAGCCGTTTGGGGCAGTTGGCGCTATCGTGCGCAACTACTCAACAAACCTAAGTTTCAGCTCATCCTTACTTTCAGCATAGTCGCTTTAGTCTTGATTGGCTTTGGTGCGGAACGCAAAGAACTATTTGCCTTACCTTTATTGATCCCGCTTACTGCAATGGCGGGCGGCAGTATTGAAACGCTAAAGCGTGGCACGGCAGGCGCACTAAACTGGTTCGGGCTTATTTTGTTTGGTTTGATGTCTGGCCTTATCTGGCTGGGCTGGATCGCGATGATGACCGGCAACCCGGTTAAAGTAAAAGAGCGTCTCACATTTTTATCCGGCATAACACAGCTGCACTTTAACTTTATTGCCGTTATTTTGGCGATAGCGGTCAGTTTAATTTGGTTGTTCGCCATACTGCGTTCCCAGCACTCTAACCGCTCTAGCACAACTAATTGGGCGATCGGCATGACTTGTGTATGGACACTGCTGATGACTTTATGGCTACCGATGATTGATTCTGCACGCAGCTACGGCCTGGTATTTACACAGTTCAAAAATGTGCTGCCGGGCAAATATGCCTGCATTTCCAGCAACCATTTGGGTGAGGCGCAGCGGGATTTATTGCACTATTATGCTAACGTTAAAACGCAGGCCTTTGAAACCGAACAGAATCTCAATTGTGATTTGTATCTGATTCAGGATGAAAAAGACAGGGAAAAGATTGAGCCTGGATCAGACTGGGCATTGATTTGGAGCGGCAAACGCCTGAATGACCGGCGCGAAAGTTTTAGGTTGTTCCAGCGGGTTTCTTAAGTACTCAGTTAGCTTTAAGCGCTTCGCTATTGTATTTCCAGATGGCTGCTAGCAACAGCAGAAGCCACTTTTGGATGCAAGCCTTCACCATTGGTATTTTTGACATGTTGCGCCAATTGTTGGCGCATTTGCAAGGCCCAAAATTTGTTCAAATGCCCGGCAATATCTTGTTGAACCTGATTTTCATCCGGGTATGGCTCATAGAAATCACCAATCTGGTTGGCCATTTTGATTAACTGTTCTGTTTGCATCACTTAAGCTTTAAAAATATTGGTGGAAATACTAAAATTTTATGCGCTGTTTATGCGTATAAATGACAAATTGATTATCGCGCAAAAAGCCGATTAAAGTAACTCCATAAGCTTCAGCGATGCGTATCGCCAAGCCTGTAGGTGCAGAAATAGCCGCCAACACCGTGATGCCTGCAGTTGCCACTTTTTGCACCATTTCCACGCTGGCGCGGCTTGAAGTTAACACAAATCCGTCATGCTGATTGGGTCGCTTTGCCAAAGCGCCAATCAATTTATCCATCGCATTATGCCGCCCTACATCCTCACGCAGCAACACGGCCTCACCTTGCGCATTCACCCAGGCACAAGCGTGCGTTGCACCGGTGGCTTGCTGCAAAATCTGTTGGCTTTGAATCGCATGGAATGCGGCTTGCATATGCGTGGCAGAAAGTGGCTTAATAAGCGCCTGCTGGTTAGAATCAGCCAATTGCGGCAATCGCAGCGCCTGCTCTAAACTTTCAGACCCGCAAATACCACAGCCGGTGCGCCCAACCAAATTACGGCGGCGCTCTTTTAGATGAACAAAACATTCTGTTGCTATTTCTAAGCGCAACTCTATGCCCTGCGCCTGTTTTTCAATTTCAATACCGTATAGATCGCTTTTGTCGCGCAAGATACCTTCCGATAGCGAAAAGCCTAGCGCAAAATCTTCCAAATCAAGCGGTGTTGCCAGCATCACTGCATGCGATACACCGTTATACACCAGCGCAATCGGCACTTCTTCGGCCACTTTGTCTAGCGCACTGCTCAGCACACCTTGTCGCCAGCGCGTAACACTTACCTCGGTCAGCGGCGCATCAATCGAAACCAGCGAATCTGTTAAAACAAAATGCTCAGGCAAAATAAAACGCTCTAACCAATTTTGCCGGAATCAAGCAGGCTGACTAGTCTTGGCAGACTTTTTACCGGTAAAGGCAATCTGTGCTTCGCTAAAGGTTTTGTAGTCTTTTTGCCAGTCAGATAGCTGATTGACACGCGTCACCTGCACCGCCGTGACCTTGAATTCCGGGCAGTTGGTCGCCCAGTCGCTGTTGTCGGTTGTAATCACATTCGCACCCGATTCCGGATGATGGAAAGTGGTATAAATCACCCCGGCCTGCACGCGTTCGGTCAAAGTGGCACGCAGGACCGTTTCACCAGCGCGGCTGGCAATGCCTACCCAGTCGCCTTCTTTAATACCACGCTCTTCTGCATCATGCGGATGAATCTCGACGATATCTTCTGCATGCCAGGCATTATTAAGCGTACGACGCGTTTGTGCACCGACGTTGTACTGGCTCAGGATGCGGCCTGTAGTGAGTATCAATGGATATTTGGCATTCACTTTTTCAGTGGTCGGTACGTATTGCGTAATAAAGAATTTACCCTTGCCGCGCACGAATGCGTCGATATGCATGGTCGGCGTACCCTCCGGATTTTCATCATCACAGGGCCATTGAATACTGCCAAGTTCGTCCAGTTTTTCAAAACTCACACCTTTGAAGGTCGGCGTTAAGGCGGCAATCTCATCCATGATCTCACTGGCATGCTTGTATTGCATATCGTAACCAAGTGCGGCAGACAATTTTGCGGTGATCTCCCAATCTTCCAGCCCGCGTTCGCCATGGCCGTTTTTAGGTGTCATCACACGGCGCACCGGTGAGATACGGCGCTCGGCATTGGTGAATGTTCCACTTTTCTCAAGGAATGAAGCACCTGGGAAAAACACGTGCGCGTACATGGCCGTTTCATTCAGGAACAGATCCTGCACGATCACACACTCCATACTTTCCAGGGCGTGGGTCACATGTTGCGTATTCGGATCCGATTGCGCGATATCTTCACCAACGCAATACAAGGCTTTAAACTTGCCTTCGCCTGCCAGATCCAGCATATTCGGGATACGCAAACCAGGGTCATTGCTGAACGGCCTGCCCCAGGCACTTTCAAAAAGTGCGCGTGTGGCATCATCCGACACATGGCGGTAGCCGGGGAACTCATGCGGCATGCTGCCCATATCGCAGGAGCCCTGCACATTATTCTGGCCGCGTAATGGGTTGATACCAACACCCTCACGGCCCACATTACCGGTGGCCATCGCCAGGTTAGCAATGCCCATCACCATGGTTGAGCCTTGGCTATGTTCAGTCACGCCCAAGCCATAGTAAATCGCACCGTTACCGCCTTTAGCGAATAAACGCGCGGCTTCACGCATGGTTTGCGCTTTCACGCCCAGCACTTCTTCCAATGCTTCCGGTGAATTCTCCGGTTTGGCGACAAAATCACGCCACACCACAAAAGAATCCCACTCACAGCGCTCGCGCACAAAGTCTTCTTTCACTAAGCCTTCGGTCACGACTACATGTGCCAATGCAGAAATCAGGGCGACGTTCGTACCGGGGCGCAAATTCAGGTGGTAATCGGCGCGAACATGCGGTGAGTTATCCACCAGGTCAATCTCACGCGGGTCAGCGATAATCAGCTTTGCACCTTCGCGTAAACGGCGCTTCATCTGGCTGGCAAATACCGGGTGGCCATCGGTCGGGTTGGCACCGATAATCATGATCACGTCGGATTTCATCACAGAATCAAAGGTTTGCGTACCAGCAGACTCACCAATGGTTTGTTTCAAACCATAGCCTGTCGGACTATGGCAGACACGGGCACAGGTATCTACGTTGTTGGTACCGAATACCGCACGCACCAGTTTTTGCGTGACGTAGACCTCTTCGTTTGTACAACGGCTGGAGGTGATACCGCCCATGCTTTCCTTACCATAAGTGGCAGAGATACGCTTGATCTCACTGGCAGCATAGTTGATCGCCTCATCCCAGCTCACCACTTGCCATTCATGCTTAATGCTTTTACGTATCATGGGCGTGGTGATACGGTCTTGATGCGTAGCGTAACCCCAGGCGAAACGGCCTTTGACGCAAGAATGGCCATGATTGGCACCACCGTTTTTGTGTGGCGTCATACGGATGACTTCTTCGCCTTTCATTTCTGCATTAAAGCTACAACCCACGCCACAGTAGGCACAAGTTGTGGTGATGGAATGCTCTGGCGTGCCAGCCTCGATCACGGTTTTTTCCATCAGTGTTGCGGTTGGGCAGGCCGATACACAGGCACCACATGACACGCACTCAGAATCTTTAAAGTTTTCAATGCCGGAAGCGACTTTTGATTCAAAACCACGACCGGTAATGGTTAACGCGAATGTACCCTGCGTTTCTTCACAGGCGCGCACGCAGCGGCTGCAGACAATACATTTGCTAGGGTCAAACGTGAAATAAGGGTTAGATTCGTCTTTTTCAGCCTTAAGGTGATTCTCGCCTTCATAGCCGTAACGCACTTCACGCAAGCCGACCGCACCTGCCATATCCTGCAATTCACAATCGCCGTTCGCTGAACAGGTCAGGCAATCCAATGGATGGTCTGAAATATATAACTCCATGGTACCGCGGCGGATATCGGCTAATTTGGATGTTTGCGTATGTACTTTCAGGCCCGGCGCGACGGGTGTGGTGCAGCTGGCCGGGTAACCGCGGCGGCCTTCAATCTCCACCACGCACAAGCGGCAGGAACCGAATGGCTCTAATGAATCGGTTGCGCATAATTTGGGCACATTCACACCGGCCAAAATGGAGGCGCGCATAATGCTGGTACCGTCTGGCACCGTGATCTCGCGGCCATCGATTTCAAGCGTCACCATCACATTAGAATCGCTGGCTGGTGTGCCGTAATCCAGTTGATCATCATAGCCAGTGCGGCTATGGTTATTGCCCGCATTGTAGCTATTGTGCGGGTTTGCGTCACTCGGGCTGTATTTAATGTCGTCCATGCTTTGCTCCAGTCGCCTCTATGTTTTAGGCAGCAACTATATCAATAATTTTTTTGAGTGCAGATTTTGGTTTAGGCACAAAGTCCTCCGCAAAATGATTCATCGCGCTTAACACCGGGTACGGCGTCATGCCGCCTAGCGCACATAATGAACCATTCAGCATGGTGTCGGATAGGTCGCGCACCAGCTTGGTGTTTTTTTCCACATCCGTGCCGTTGATGATCTTATCGATCACTTCTACGCCGCGCGTAGAACCGATACGGCAAGGCGTACATTTGCCGCAGCTTTCAATGGCACAAAACTCAAACGCGTAACGCGCCATTTTTGCCATATCCACCGTATCATCAAAGGCCACGATACCGCCATGACCGAGTACCGCCCAGATTTTGCTGAACTCTTCATAATCCAGCGGCGTATCAAACTGGCTTTCCGGTAAAAACGCACCCAAAGGGCCACCCACTTGCACGGCGCGAATGGGCTTGCCAGTATAGGAGCCACCGCCAAAATCGTACAATAATTCACGCAGCGTTGCGCCAAAAGCCAGCTCAACCAAGCCGCCATGCTTGATATTACCCGCTAACTGAATCGGCAAGGTGCCACGTGAGCGACCCATGCCGTAATCCGCATAAAACTGTGCGCCTTTATCCAGGATAATGGGGATAGTTGCGAGGGAGATCACGTTATTGACCACGGTCGGCTTACCGAATAAGCCCTCTATTGCTGGCAAAGGCGGCTTAAAGCGTACCAAGCCGCGCTTACCTTCCAGGCTTTCCAGCAATGAAGTTTCCTCACCACAAACATAAGCGCCTGCTGCGCGTCGCACTTCCAGTTTGAAGGTGTGGTTTGAGCCGCAAATATTGTCGCCAAGATAGCCGGC
>JAZKEN010000001.1:57313-70312 GCA_040387035.1 Pseudomonadota bacterium
AAAGCGGCACCGCCGCGGCCACGCAAGCCCGAATCGGTCACCGCTTTAACGATGTCTGCCTGGCTTAGTTTAAGCGCATTCGCCAGGCCTTTATAGCCATCGTGCGCCAGGTAGTCATCCAGCGAAACAGGGTCGGTAATACCAATGCGGGCAAAAGTTAAACGCTGCTGCTTTTTAAGCCATTCCAGCTCTTCAGTTAAGCCCAGGTACAGCGAATGCGCTGCGGCAGTACTGGAATCCGGGTTTAAAAAATAGGCATCAAACAGACCGGCCACGTCTTTAGGCTGCACCGGCGCAAACGCGACGCGGCCTTTATCGCTGGCAACTTCTACAAATGGTTCTAACCAGAATAATCCGCGCGAACCGTTACGGATCAGCTCAATCTCAATACCGCGCTTTTGCGCTTCCTGTTGAATGGCTTTAGCAGTGCGGTCGGCGCCCAAGGACAGCGCACTGGAATCACGTGGAACGTATACTTTGATCATGACGCGCGTGCCTCACTGAGCAATTCTGCCAGCTTCTGGCTATCCATGCGGCCATATACTTCATCATCCATCATCACTGCCGGCGAGCAGGCACAATTGCCCAGGCAATAAATCGGCTCCAAGGTAATGGCGCCATCGCTGGTGGTTTGGTGGTAGTCGATATTCAACCTGGCTTTGATGCTTGCTTCCAGCTTTTCACTACCCATCGCCTGGCAGGATTCAGCGCGACAAACATGCAATATATGTTTTCCTACAGGATGCGTTCTGAAGTGATGATAAAAAGTGACTACACCATGCACCTCTGCAACCGATAAAGCCAGTGCTTTGGAAACGGGCAAATAGCACTCTTCCGGCACATAGCCAATCGTGTCTTGAATCGCATGCAAAAGGGGAATTAGCGCACCCGGCATATCTTTATGCTGCGCAATAAGTGATTGTATGGTTGTTAATGTTTCTATCGGTAATTCGTTTGCCACAGATATCCTTATTGCAACAGTTATTAACGTAATAATATACCTATTCGTAGCCTTATTAAAGGCTAAAAATGGGGCATCTACACCCTATCAGACGTGTTTACGCGGTGTAAATTCCATGCCTCAACCAATTTTTAAAAATGTATTAAATTTAGATTAATTATTATTGTTAAGTTTATTGCACAAAAGCGACTAATTAGCTGTCTTTCATTGTGTGCATACAAGATAAGTCATAAAATAAGCCTATGTTAAATCAAGCAACATTAGTTGATCAGTTTGGCCGCAAGGTTGATTACATTCGCCTGTCTATCACAGACCGCTGTGATTTCAGGTGTGTGTACTGCATGTCTGAGGATATGTCGTTTTTACCGCGCGATGAAGTGCTAAGCCTTGAAGAGTGTGCACGTCTGGTAAAAGTATTCGTCAACCTGGGCGTCAGCAAAGTACGCATTACGGGCGGAGAGCCATTGGTGCGCAAGAATGCACTATGGCTATTTGAAGAAGTAGGCAAGCTAACCGGCTTAAAAGAGTTAGTGCTCACTACTAATGGCAGCCAGCTTGAAAAACAGGCCCTTGCCCTTAAACAGGCGGGCGTTAAGCGCATCAATATTTCGATTGATAGCCTGAATAGCGAACGCTTTAAAAAAATCACCCGCACCGGTGATTTGAATAAAGTTTTAACAGGCTTGCAAGCTGGCATAGACGCAGGTTTTGAAGGCATTAAAATCAATACGGTGTTAATGCGCGGCAGCAATGATGATGAAGCTGCTGATTTAGTGCAATTTGCCATCGATAAAAAAATCGACATCAGCTTTATTGAAGAGATGCCATTGGGCGAAGTGGACCATACGCGTGAAAGCACGTTTGTCAGCAATGCGGACACGCTAAAACTGTTACAAAGCAAGTACTCACTACTGCCCAGCACCGAGAGCACGGGCGGACCTGCGCGTTATTGGCGCGTAGCCAACAGCCATACCAAAATCGGCTTTATCTCGCCGCATTCACATAACTTTTGTGAAAGTTGCAACCGGGTACGCATCACCTGCAAAGGTGAGTTGTACCTGTGCCTGGGGCAAGAAGACAAAATCGACCTCATGCCATTGTTGCGCGAATACCCCTATGATGACGCGCCACTGATCTCAGCGATTTTGGGCAGCATGCGCATTAAACCCAAAGGCCATGATTTTGATTTACGGCGCGCAGAGCCCGCTGTGATACGCTTTATGTCACACACAGGCGGCTAGTTCTTCACCTTGGCAATATCCGGCATTATTGTTTCAGGCGGCCGTGCGACGCGCATGGGCGGGGTGGATAAGGGCTTGGTCAAGTTGCTACAAAAGCCTTTGGTCCAGCATGTGATTGAGCGCTTAATCCCGCAAGTGGATGAAATCCTTATCAATGCTAATCGCGAAATACCGCAATACCAGGCATTTGCCTACCCTGTTTTGCAAGATAGCCACGAACACTTTATAGGACCTTTGGCTGGCTTTAGCCTGGGTTTGCAGCATGCCCAGCATGATTACCTATTGACCGTGCCGTGTGATTCGCCTTTATTGCCGCAGGATTTGGCGCAGCGCTTGCTAAGCGGCTTAGTCGCACACCATGCCGATATCGCGGTGGCCAGCAGTGACGGTGACGCACACCCTGTATTCTGCTTGTGCAAAAAAGGCGTATTGCCATCACTTGCCGCGTATTTAGGCAAAGGCGAACGGCGCGTTAGCGCCTGGCAAAAAAGCCTGGCCTATACAGAGGTCGATTTTAGCGACTGTGCCGATGCCTTTGTGAACTTGAATACGTTTGAAGATTTAGCGGCTTTAGAATTAAAATTGCGCCATGCATAAACTTTTAACTAAACCCTTGCCCGTCATTGGCATTTGCGCCGCGGGCAGCAATGCTGGCAAAACCACGCTGATTACGCAATTGATTCCGGAATTGGCCAGCCATGGCTTGCGCGTTTCAGTGATTAAACACGCGCACCACCAGTTCGATATCGACCACAAAGGCAAAGATAGTTACCAGATTCGCGAAGCAGGTGCCGTGCAAACCTTGATCGCCTCAAGCAAGCGCTGGGCCTTGATGACAGAACTCGCGCAAGAGCCTGAGTTGGAAGATTTACTTGCCAGGCTGGACAGTCGCTATGCGGACCTGGTATTGGTAGAAGGCTTTAAACAAGCCAATATACCCAAAATTGAGGTACATAGGCCTAGTTTGAATATGCCTTTATTGGCAAATCAAGATGCCAATATTGTGGCAGTTGCTAGCGATAGCCTGCTTGAACTAAAGCATATCCCCGTTTTGGATTTAAACAATATAGCAGCCGTGGCTGCTTTTTTAATTGACCATTTATCACTCTCTAGCCAAAACGCATGACGATACCTAACTCCCTGTCCCAAATCGCCTTGAACCCTAACAGCATGGAAGATTACGATCCAAATGCCATGTCAGTGCAAGATGCGCGACTGTATATCCAGCAATTTTTAAATCCCATCACCACAACTGAGTTGCTGCCCGTGATGCAAAGCTTAGGACGGGTATTGGCAACGGATATCACTGCGCCCGCTGATGTGCCTAATCACCATAATTCCGCTATGGATGGCTTTGCGATCAAAGTGGCCGATGCCGATAACACTTTAAAAATAATCGGTACGGCCTTTGCTGGCAAACCATTTTTGGGTGAACTGAATGCGGGTGAATGCATCAAAATCATGACGGGTGCGGTGATTCCTGCAGGTGCAGATACGGTGGTCATGCAAGAGCGTATACAAATAGTGGATAATGGTATTCGCTTAAGCGTTACGCCCAAATTAGGTGAGAATATTCGGCCTGCCGGTGACGATTTAAAAATCGGCCAAACCGTTTTAAGCAAAGGCCATCTATTGCGCCCTGCTGATTTAGGCTTGATCGCCTCGCTGGGCTTGGCAGAGCTAAGCGTTTACAAACAGTTAAGAGTGGCTTTCTTCAGCACCGGTGACGAATTAACCGGTGTTGGTAATCCACTGCAAGAAGGCCAGATTTATGACAGCAACCGCTACACCCTATTTGGCATGCTAAACAGGCTGGGTGTGGTGATTAGCGATTTGGGCGTAGTGCCTGATAACCTTGATTTATTGGAATCCACTTTACTCAATGCGGCAAGTGAGAATGATGTGGTGATGACCAGTGGCGGCGTATCGGTTGGCGAAGCGGATTATATGAAAGCCTTGCTAACCAAGCACGGCCAGGTACTTTTTTGGAAAATCAATATGAAGCCTGGCAGGCCCCTAGCCTATGGCAAAGTACAAGGCAGCAATGGCCAACTTGCGCATTATTTCGGACTGCCTGGCAACCCGGTCGCAACCATGGTGTCGTTTTATCAGTTTGTGCGCGAAGCCTTGATTACATTGATGGGCAGCAAAGCAAAGTCGTTGCCATTATTTAAAGTAGAGTGCACTGAAGCCATCAAGAAAGCGACAGGCCGTACAGAGTTTCAACGCGGTCTTCTTTATGAAGACGCAGGCATCTGGAAGGTAAAACCGCTGCCGAATCAAAGCTCTGGCGTATTAAGCAGCATGAGCGCGGCCAATTGTTTTATTGTGCTGGATGATACCGTGGGTAATTGCGCAAGCAATTCAATAGTTAACGTGCAATTATTTGAGGGCATTATTTGACGGCGTTTTAATCGTTTGATTTAACATAATATTGATTGCTTGGTTGACTACAACCAAAATAGGCATTATCAATTCACGATAAGCTATAGTATAATCAATGGTTTAGCCTGATATTGTCGCACACCAACCATTTTGGACCTCGCCATTAACAAATCCAACATTTCAGATTCGACACTCATTTGGGCGATTGTCTGTTCTATTCTATTGCATGCCTTACTTGCAATTACGCTGCCTAATTTTAAATTTGACCTGGCAAATCAAAAGCCGATTGAGTTAACCATTGAATTGGCACCACCCAAAGCCCCTGAGCCGGTTGCTGCCATAGAGCCAGTGCAACCGGTTGAGCCAGTCAAGCCTGAAGTCATACCGCCTAAACCGATTAAAAAAATTCAGCCCAAAGAGTTACCAAAACCGGTTATCGAATCACCAAAAGAACCTGTAGCGGCGGAAGAGCCGGCGCCAAGCGAAGTGGTACCCAATGTGATAGCAGTGGCCCCTAAAACCGATACAGTGCCTATTGCAACCGTGCCACCGCCAACGCCTGAACCCGTCAAACCAGTAGAACTGCAGCCCATAGATGATAATGCGCTGGGTGAATATGGCAACTTGCTGGGACGCTCTATTGCAAAACATAAACAGTACCCAAGAATTGCCCAGCAGCGTGGCTACGAAGGTGATGTACTGTTGGATCTAAAATTAGACGGTAATGGCAATGTGTTATCGGCAAAAATCAAAGAAAGCAGCGGTTACGAATCGCTGGATAAGCAAGCCTTAGAAATGCTGCGCAAAGCGGCGCCTTTCCCTGCCCCGCCAGAGTCCCTACGCAACCGCACGTTTAACATCACCGTGCCTGTTTCGTTCAAACTGGCCTAAATAGCATTGTTCATGCTTTTGTCTTAGTCCAATTTTTTACCTAAGTTCATTTTGGCCAAGCGCAAAATACCTAAAGCAAGACCGCTACGTGACCTGTTGCTATTGCATGAACTTATCTTTATCGCGCTGATTTTACTGGCGTTTGCCAGTGGCTTGTATGGCATCCACATATGGGACAAAGCCTCTAACGAATCGCAACGCATCAACCTGCTGGTGCGCGAAATCCAGCAAGCGCGTGGTGACCTGTACCGGCAAATGAAAGAGCTGTTTGATGCTTTCTTTTTAGACGATAACGAAGCCTTAACCGAATATAACGAGTACACGCAATCCATCTTGACGCACTTTGAAGAACTGAATGAATTGGCCGTTGGTGCAGAAGAAAAGCAGGCGATTAAGGAATTAGAAGCCAACTACCGGGTTTTTGTTAACGAAGCACCCAGCCTATTTTACCGCTACCAGGCCAAGCCGGATAAAGACACGCAAAAATCCCTGTATAAAGACATTGAAACCGGCATTTTTAGCCATTACGAAAGCGTATCCAAGCGCGCCGAAGATTTACTGACCTTAAAGCAAAATGAGCTGAAAACGCGCCTAAAAGAAGCCAAAGAGTCAGCCATTGCCGTATTGATTATGCCTATTTTACTGGCAGGCTTGTTATTGTTTTTATCGCGCATTTTTCTAAAACGCGCCATTGTGACGCCAATCAATGCGGTGATGAAAGCCACGGCAGAAATCAGTGCGGGCAATTTGGAACATAAGGTGCCTGAAACTGGCGCCGCCGAGCTGGTCACGCTTTCTAAAGAAATCAACAAAATGGCAGATGACCTGCAAACCAGCCGCGATGCGCTGGTGCGTACCGAAAAGCAGGCGGCGATGGGGCTACTGGTACCCATGCTGGCGCATAACATCCGCAATCCGCTTGCCAGCATACGCGCCACTGCGCAAGTGATTGATATACCCACGCACGATAACGATACGCGCGATTCAGTCAATGGCATTATCAATACGGTAGACCGGCTTGAGCGCTGGACCGGCTCTTTGCTGGCGTATCTGCTGCCAATCAAACCGCAATTAAAACTGGTTAAATTTGAGCATATTTTAGAAGGCGCCTTATTGCCGCTGGTGCAAAAAATACGCGATAAAGACATTAAAATTGTAAAGAATATCGATGCCGCCGTCAGCGATATCCGTACCGACGAGCATTTGCTGGAACAGGTATTTTACAATTTGATGCTTAACGCGATTGATGCGTCTTCGAAACACAGCGCCTTAAAGATTGATGCCTATTTTGAAGGCGGCGCTTTGATCACCTCAATTACTGATGAAGGCGTTGGCATGCCATTCACGCCGGATCCGCACACAGCTAGCCCTGGCCCATCCACCAAACGCTTTGGTACAGGCTTGGGCATTCCATTCGCATTCAAGGTGTGTGAAGTGCTGGGTGGCAGTATTGAGTTTGCGCCAGCTATTCCCAAAGGCACCTGCATCACCCTTACCTTACCGCAATAAATCCCTGCGTCGTGTTTTTCCTATTCCGCTAAAAATTTAAACCCGGTTTTTAAAACTAGGGTTTTCTGCGCTTGTCACAACAATGCCTTAAATTTTAGCTTGCCTTAATGGCAAATTTTTACAACAATAGGAACGTACCCACATGACAACCAATATGCTAAATAAACCCGTTACTGATTTTGAATTGCCGGCAACCAGCGGCAAAACCTTTAAGCTATCTGATTACTTAGGAAAAAAGCTGGTTATCTATTTTTACCCCAAAGATTCCACACCAGGCTGTACCACCCAGGGCATGCAATTCCGCGATTTTTACAGCGAGTTTAAAGCGGCCAACACAGAAATTGTCGGCGTTTCACGCGACAGCCTGAAATCGCATGAGAATTTCAAGGCCAAGTTTAGCTTTCCGTTTGAATTGCTGGCCGACACTGAAGAGTTAGCCTGCGGAATTTTTGCGGTGATGAAAATGAAAAACATGTACGGCAAGCAAGTGCGCGGCGTTGAGCGCAGTACCTTTGTGATTGATGAAAATGGCATACTGGTACAAGAATGGCGCGGCGTAAAGGTTGACGGCCATGTGCAACAAGTGTTGGATTTTATAAAATCCATGTAGTTATTGATGAGTAATCAAGCTTTCCTCTTTTTTTAATTTTAGGCGCATTTAATTTAAAAACTATGGCAAAAAAACAATCTCCACAGACCGCTTCCACTGCAACCAAATTATTTGTACTTGATACAAACGTACTAATGCACGACCCTTCAAGCCTGTTCAGGTTTGAAGAGCATGATATTTATTTGCCCATGGTGACGCTTGAAGAACTGGATAACAATAAAAAAGGCGTGACGGAAGTCGCGCGTAATGCGCGCCAGGCCAGCCGTTATCTGGAAGAGATTGTCGGCACCGATTTAACCAACCTGGAGTTAGGCTGTCCTTTAGCGATCAATGGCAATAAACATTTGGCTGGCAGGCTGTTTTTACAGACATCGCAAGTCGATATTGAGCTGCCTGGCTTAGCTGGCAGCAAAGCAGACAACCAAATTATCAGCGTCGTACTTGGCCAGCAAAAACAACAGCCCCATCGCCAGGTTATCCTGGTCAGCAAAGACATCAACATTCGCATCAAAGCCCGCGCAATGGGTGTTATGGCGCAAGATTACTTTAACGACAAAGTGCTGGAAGATACCGACCTGCTCTATAGCGGCATGAAAGAGTTGCCCCAGGACTTTTGGGAAAAACACAGCAAAGAGATGGAATCGTGGCAAGAAGCCGGCCGTATGTTTTACCGCATTACCGGCCCCTTGGTAAAAACGTTTCTGATCAATGAGTTTATCTTTTACGAGTTTGATAAGCCGTTTCACGCCATCGTGCGCAAACTGGAAAATAATCATGCGGTTCTAGAGGTGGTGCATGACCATATGAACCCCAAGCATAGCGTGTGGGGTATCGTGGCGCGTAACCGTGAACAGAATTTTGCATTGAATTTGCTGATGAATCCGGACATCGACTTTGTAACGCTGCTGGGCCAGGCCGGTACCGGCAAGACCTTGCTCACATTAGCCGCTGCATTGACGCAAACTTTAGATAAAAAAATCTACTCTGAAATCATCATGACGCGCGTAACGGTGCCGGTGGGCGAAGATATCGGGTTTTTACCAGGCACCGAAGAAGAGAAAATGGCCCCCTGGATGGGCGCGCTGGAAGACAATCTGGACGTACTGAACAAAACCGATGAAGACGCAGGCGAATGGGGTCGCGCTGCTACGCAAGACCTGATCCGTACCCGCATCAAAGTGAAATCGCTCAACTTTATGCGCGGCCGTACCTTTTTGCATAAATTCCTGATTATTGATGAAGCCCAAAATTTGACGCCCAAGCAGATGAAAACGCTGATTACGCGCGCCGGTCCTGGTACCAAGGTAGTGTGTTTAGGAAATATCGCGCAAATTGATACGCCTTATCTAACTGAAGGCAGCTCAGGCTTGACCTATGTTGTGGATCGCTTTAAGGGTTGGGATCATAATGGCCATATTACTTTAGTACGTGGTGAGCGCTCCAGATTAGCGGATTTTGCGGCAGAGGCCCTATAATCTATTACTTGAATCGACAATTTGCCGCATTCACACGCATAGATAATACCAATCGCATCACTATAATCAATGTCTAAAGGGTTTTACACACTTTTAATTGCGCAGTTCTTGTCTGCGCTCGCAGATAACGCCTTGCTGTTTGCAGCAATTGCCGTTTTGCAGCAATTGAACGCGCCAGAATGGCACGAACCGCTGCTGCTGCAATTTTTTGTGATCTCCTATATTGTGCTGGCGCCGTTTGTCGGTTCATTTGCCGACGCGCTGCCCAAGGGCCGCGTCATGTTTTTGGCCAATGGCATCAAATTTTTTGGCAGTTTAGCCATGATACTGGGCATGCCACCGCTGTATGCCTACGGTATTGTGGGCATCGGTGCGGCAGCCTACTCACCCGCTAAATACGGCATTTTAACCGAGCTGCTTCCTCCCGAAAAATTAGTCAGCGCAAACGGCTGGATGGAGGGGTCGACGGTGATTGCGATTATCCTGGGTGCGATTATAGGCGGCAAAATGGCCAGTATCAGCCCACAGGGCGCGATGATTGCGATCGCATTTATCTATTTACTGGCAGCCGGCTTTAATATGTTTATCCCTAAACTGCCGATAGACCATGCCATTGCCAAAAAAGACCCTTTATATATCTTAAGTGACTTTTACCGCTCTTTTGTGGCGCTTTGGCGCGACCCGCAAGGCCAGGTTTCATTATCAGTCACCACTTTATTTTGGGGCGCGGGCGCCACTTTAAGATTGGTGGTGATTGCCTGGGCCGGCATCATACTGAGCTTTGGTCTAGATCAAGCCACGCAGTTAACCGCCACTGTAGCCATAGGCGTAGCCTTAGGCTCTGTTATTGCCGCGCGATTTATCACACTGGAAAATTCGGTTAAGGTATTACCTGCCGGCATCGTAATGGGTGTTTTAGTGATTGGCATGGCCTTTGTCACCGAGTGGCATGTAGCAGCATTCCTGCTATTCACCATTGGCGTATTAAGCGGCTTCTTCGTTGTGCCTTTGAATGCACTTTTGCAGCATAGAGGTCATTTATTGATTGGTGCCGGCCACTCCATCGCCGTGCAAAATTTTAATGAGAATTTAGGCATTTTACTGCTGAGCGGCGCTTACACCTTAATGGTGAAAGCCAATCTAGAAATCAACCATATCGTGATTGTGTTTGGCCTGTTTGTGATTGTTTCAATGAGTTTTATTAATCGACTGTACCGCCAGCAAATACAGGCCTAGTAAATAATGCTAATTTTTTTGCTGGCAGGTATTGGGCCTGGCAAGAGAGCATAAAAAAAGCCTCGATGTACGTCGAGGCTTTTTTATTTCCGCTATTAACAAATACAGATTAATGTAACTTCACTTGTGCTTCAGTCCTACGCGTGATCAACCTAGCCACCGTTTGCAGCACCACTTCGAACACACCGTGCAATGTCATTAAATGCATCTTATACAGCGATTGGTACATCAGCCTTGCGAACATGCCCTCAATGTACATGCTGCCACCAGAAAGCGTGCCCATCAGGCTGCCTACTGTTGAGTAACGCCCTAAATTGACCAAAGAGCCATAGTCGGTATAGTGGTAATCCGGCAAGTTGGTTTTGTTGGCCACGCGTTTTTTCATGGTTTTAAACAACAACGATGCCTGCTGGTGTGCGGCTTGCGCGCGCGGCGGAACATTGCCATCATGGCCAAGCCAAGGGCATGCGGCGCAATCACCAAAGGCAAAAACACTCTCATCCAGGGTTGTTTGCAGGGTTTGTTTCACCAGTAATTGGTTGATGCGATTCGTTTCCAGGCCATCTAAATCTTTTAGGAAATCGGGCGCTTTGATACCTGCCGCCCACACCACCAATGCAGAAGGGATAAAGCGGCCACTGTGCGTATAAACGCCTTTATCAGCCACTTCTGTTACACGTTCACCTGTATAGATATGGACGCGTAGTTTGCGTAATTCCAAATCCACCGCTTGCGATAATTTAGGCGGCAACGCAGGCAATACACGCTCACTCGCTTCAATAATCGATATTTTAATATCACGGTCTGCATCGATTTTATCCAAGCCATAAGCCGCAAGCTCGCGTGTGGTATTGTGCAATTCGGCAGCTAGCTCTACACCCGTTGCCCCTGCACCCACAATCACCACTTCCAACTGCCCTGCCATTACCGGCGCTGTCTGGGTTTGCGCGCGAACCAGGGCGTTGTGTAGCCTGCGGTGGAATTTTTCCGCCTGGTCTTGCGTATCCAATGCAATGGAGTGCTCACGCGCACCTTTGATGCCGAAATCGTTTGTGGTACTGCCGATTGCAATCACCAGGCTATCATACTGAAAAGTGCGGCGGGGAATCACTTCCACTCCGTCCTCATCAAAATACGGCGCAATGGTGACTTCTTTTTTGGCTCTATCTAAACCGTCCATGCGGCCTAATCTAAAGTTGAAATGATGCCAATGTGCTTGTGCCAAATACTCTAATTCGTGTTTATCCGGATTCATGCTGCCAGCCGCGATTTCATGCAATAAGGGCTTCCACACATGCGTCCTTGTGCTGTCAATCAGCGTAATGACTGCCTGCTTTTTCTTACCAAGCGAATCGCCCAAGCGGGTTGCCAGCTCTAAGCCGCCCGCGCCCCCACCGACAATAACGATATGATGTAATGGTTGTTTATTCATTTTTATGTTTGCAATATTAAATAGTCTTTAAAAATAATAGCACACTGGTGTTGTTCAAATAAAAACGCGCCTGCTGAAACCAGCAAGCGCGCTTGAATGTTAATAACGTTTACTCGTTACCAGTCACTTTGCTCATGCTGCGAATCCAGGCAATCACTTTTAGTAATTCATCTGGTGTAATACCATTTTTAGGATCGGTTGGATCCATCAAGCCAATACCTTTAGCACCCATGCCGCCGTTGGTACCATGCCAGACTGTTTCAAACATACCTTTGTTTGTCATGTCTTTAGGGTATTTGTAGTCAGGGCCTACTAAACCCGGGCCCACTTGGCCTTTGGCTTCTGGACCATGACATTGAGTACATGAATACAGTTGAAATACTTTTTTACCTTTTGCAATCGCTTCTTCATTGCCAACATAAGAATTCTTACCTGTCGCTAAAAATTCTTTAGCCGCTGGCGTATCAAATAAAGCGGCGTCAATCGCTAAAGGCTTACCATCTTGTGTTGTGACAAATTCAATCGCTTTGCCACTTGATGCAGCTGCCGCTTTATCGCCTGCAGCGCCAGAACCTGCTGCGCTATCCGATTTATTACAAGCTGCAAGGGTTGATAACATCATTACCAATATTAAACTCAAACTAAATTGCTTCATTTGCATCCCCAAAAAACATAATCTAAAATAAAAATGGCCACTGTAATTATACAGCAGCCATTTAAACTGTTACTAATTTTTAAGTCGAAATATTATTTCAACCAAGGTGTATCACCACCACCTTTGTACTGTGTACGTAACCAGCCAACCACTTTTAAAATATCATCTGTTGATAAATTTTCTGGGTTACCTAGTTGTTGATGCCATGCAAACATACCACCGTTAGAACCATTTGCAATCGTTTCAAACATACCTTTGTCTGTTACATGTTTTGAATATTGCCATGTGCTGTCGGTAATCGCTGGGCCTACTTGACCGCCGCCATTAGGACCATGACATTGTGTACATGAAAAATAACCAAATTTCTTTTTACCTGCTTTTGCTGCTTCTGGGTCTTTAGCAAATGCTTTTGTGTATGGGTTGATACAAGTTTCCAAAAACTCTTTCGCTTGTGGCGTGTCTGTTTCAGTCACTTTAATTACAATAGGGCTACCGTCTTTTGTAGAGACTAAATTACAGCCAGCATTTGCTTGAAATGATAGTGTAAGACCTGCTAATGTCAACATACCAACAAATAAAGTTGACTTTAATGCTTTATTGCCTA
>JAZKEN010000002.1:0-5536 GCA_040387035.1 Pseudomonadota bacterium
ACGCGTGAGAAATACTCATCAACAGGCTTATCATTCACAATGATATTGCCTTTACCAGATTTTAAAAACACGCGCGCTACTGAGCTTTTGCGGCGGCCTGTACCGTAATTGTATTTACCAATCATTTCATCTACCTTAAATAGTCAGTGCTTTTGGTTGTTGTGCAGCGTGCTCATGCTTGTCGCCAGCATACACTTTCATTTTTTTAGCCATTGCATAGCCTAGCGGGCCTTTTGGCAACATGCCTTTTACTGCTTTCTCTAAAGCGCGACCTGGAAAACGATCCTGCATTTTAGAGAATGTTGTTGTGCTGATACCACCTGGGTAGCCAGAGTGGCTGTGGTATTGTTTATCAGTCGCTTTTGCGCCTGTTACTTTGATTTTGTCAGCATTAATCACTACAATATAATCGCCCGTATCAACGTGCGGTGTGTAAATGGTTTTATGCTTACCGCGCAGGCGGTGGGCTACTGCACTGGCTAGACGACCTAACACTAAGTCAGTTGCGTCAATTACAAACCAATCGCGTTGTACTTCGTGCGATTTTGCAGAAAATGTTTTTCCAGAAAAAATATTCATCGTATCACTACCTAATTCAGTTTAAGCCAGTTCAGTATCAAGCTATAGTATATCTACAGCTTATAAAAACAAGAGGGCGGATTATATGCTTTTGCTTATAGGCTTGTCAATTACAAAAATTGACTAAATAGTGGTTTTTTAATGCCTATTACACTTTGTGACATAATTTTTACGTTGGCACGTCAATTGCTTTCAATACATTTACCAAACGATAGTCTGAAAAGCAGGTAATCATCATGCATAACAATTATATATTAAAGCAAGCAGTACTAACCGCACTCGGCACGCTATGTATTAGCATGCAAAGCCAGGTTTTTGCTGTAGGTTTAGGTGATATCGAAGTGAAATCGCATATTGGCCAACCTTTGCAAGCCAAGATTAAAGTCCAGGGTATTGAAGGCCTGAAAGACCAAGCCTGCTTTAGATTAGGCGACGATTCCGGCCAGATTAACCAGGTAAGCCGCGCCCAGCTTAAGTTGGGTAATATTGTCGGTGATGAGGCGGTTTTAAGCATTTCCACTACCGATGTGATTAATGAGCCTATCGTAAGTTTATCGGTGATTGCAGAGTGCGATAGCAGCTTTCGCCGCGACTACGTATTGTTGATTGACCCGCTACTAACCGCCGCAATTGAGCAGTCAAGCGATGAAGAAATCGTCAACAGTGTCGAAATACCCGACACCCCTGTTAAGAAACCTGCTGTGAGAAAATCGCCAGCGGCTAACCCGACCTATAGCCAAACCGTTCGCGTTAAACCCACTAGCAGCAAAAACCTAAGCGCAAGCAACAAAATCGCTAACAACAATATTGTATTAAGTGACAATACAGAAAAAAAGCCCCTTAACCTGCCTATTAATAAAGAGTCTAAACCGCGCCTGAGTATTTCTGGCGCAGCGAGTGACGCTCAATCCAATATGATTGCGCTACGTTTAGACAAGCAATTGCATTTTTCGGCAGATACAGCACCACAAGCGCTTGCCAGCAATATTGCCATAGAAGATGAAGCAACCGTATTAAGCAATCGTCTTGCGCATTTAGAACAGCAAATTACCAGCTTGCAACAGCGCAACCGTGCGCTGGAAGCTGAAAAACAATTACAGCTTCAAACAGCGCAACCAGCAGCTGCATCTAGCTTTTTAACCGGTGCCGTCAAGTGGTGGCCTTATTTAGCCGGCTTAGGATTGTTAATTGGCGGCTATTTTGCTGCAGATTACTGGCGTCGCCGTCGTCAATCGCAACAACTTGATAATGCCGAAGATGTGTGGAACGTGCTGGATGCGAATGCCAATGGCCTTATTTATTATAAAGACGAAGGCCTTGAAGATACTTTGTTTGAAAACAAACCTGAAGCGACAGCTAATTCAAGCGCACAGAAAAATGCCGAACAAAATCAAGCCGATGTTGAAGCAGCGCAGGCGGCAGCGGAACCCATTCAAGTAGAAGAAGATATTTTTGAGCATAATATTTTGGATCATGCCGACGTATTTTTATCGCATGGACGCACTAGCTTGGCGATTCAATTGCTGCAAAATCATTTGATGGATTTTCCAAAACAATCGGTCACCATCTGGCTGTTTTTACTGGATTTGTTGGCAAAAGAAAATCTACAGGCCATGTACGAACAAACAACGCTCGAATGCAAAGAGCATTTTAATATCCGTATTGCTGCATTTAGCAATGACGAAGCCAGCCCAAAACAAAACCTGGAAGATTTTCCTCGCTTAATGGCAGGCTTAGAGCAAGCATGGGGCAGCCCTGCCGCTTCGGTCTATTTGGATGATTTGATCTATAACAGCCGTCTGGAAAACCGCGTGGGATTTGAGAAAAGCGTTTTAGAAGAATTGATTTTATTAAGAAGCATCGCCCAAAGCGGTGTTAACAAAGCAGATGTAATTCACTTGGATGAGAAAAAAATGGCGATTAAAGAAATGAAAGAAGCAAAATTGGCAGCAAGCAAAGCAGACAAACTGCAAAAGTTAGAAGAACTTACTTTGCTTGAACCTGTAAAAGCTGACCCAGTGGAAGAAGAAGACCACACCAACTTGTTTGAGTTTAATTTGATCGAATACAAATAGCATTGAGTTGGTTTCAGGCGGAGTATTTAAAACAATACTGCGCCACCAAACCAACAAAAATGACTAGGCCTATCCAGTTGTTATGTAAAAATGCCTTGAAGCAATCGGCTTTAAGGCGCTTTTTGATGATTCGATATTGCACAATGACTAAAGCCAGCGCACATAAAAGGCCCAGGTAATAGTAGTGAGAAAAGCCTAAAAACTGGCCGATATAGGCCATCAGGCTAAGCATGACAGCATAACAAAGCATCACGGCAATCACATCGTACTTGCCAAACAAGATGGCAGAAGACTTTATACCGATTTTCAAATCGTCGTCCCTGTCCACCATGGCATATTCGGTATCGTAAGCGATGGCCCAGAACACATTGGCTACCAGTAAAACCCATGCGATTGGCGGTATGTAATCATTCACAGCCGCAAACGCCATCGGGATACCAAAGCCAAATGCGATGCCTAGGTAGGCTTGTGGAATGGCTAAAAAGCGCTTGGTAAACGGGTAGCTTGCCGCTAAAAACAAGGCCGCAAACGATAACAGGATAGTGGTTTTGTTGAAAAGCAATACCAGGCAAAAAGCCAGCATACTCAAGCCGGCGGCCAGTAGATAGGCTTCTTTGACACTGACCTCCCCCGTTGCTAGCGGGCGACTTTTGGTACGTTCGACCAAACCATCGTATTTGCGGTCAGCAATATCATTCATCACACAGCCTGCGCTACGCATCAACACCGTACCTGTCACAAAAATCAGTACGATTATCCAGTCTGGCCTGCCGCGGCTGGCTATCCACAGTGCCCACAGGGTTGGCCATAGCAGCAATAAAATGCCAATCGGCTTATCAAGCCGCATCAGGCGCTCATAGGCATCCATTTTTTTGATCAGTTGTTGTGTGTTCATGTCGGTAATAAAGGCGGTAAAAAAATCTCGGTAACCAAAATACTAGCGCAATTTAAACTAAAAACCGAACGCCGTGCCCATAAATAGGCCGGTTTAGTGGCTAAATGCTGTGCGGCATGCTGATACAGCGCATGGTGCGGCGACAGTTTTTTAAAGCGTAACGGCGCACGCTTGACTTGCGGATTGGCAAACAAAGCCGCGCCCAAGGGTTTATTGCCCAGTTTACCCAGCCCGTTCCAAGCGCCGCGCAGGCTTGTTCTGGGCAATACGCTATGTGCAAACACCACGGCTTGGTGATTGCCGAGTAATAGCACTTCACGGATCAATGCGGTTTTGTAGCTTGGCAGGCCTAAGCGCAATGCTTCATCCAGGATAGGTTTTGCATAGTGAACGCATACCGGATTAACGCCAAAATCAGGGTAACGTTTTTGCAAACGCAAGGTGAGTGAGCCTTTATCGATCAGCCAGGGTTTTAACCGACCCGCTGATATCGGGTTGAGCAGCCATGCGGAATGATTGTGTTTTTGCTTCAAACTTTCACCAGCTCCCCTGCATGCCGCATCCAGCGCGCCAAATGCATTTCTACTGCGTTTGGATATTGCTTGATCAGGCCATCTGCCAATTTTTTGGCGGCTTCCAGTAAATCAACATCACGTTCTAAATCGGCGATTTTTAGCATAGGCACACCGCTTTGGCGTGTGCCTAAAAATTCACCCGGGCCACGTAAATGCAAATCCGCCTGAGCGATGGCAAAGCCGTCGTTGCTTTCGAAAATCACTTTCAGCCTGGCCCTCGCTGTTTCACTTAACTTGTTTTGGTAGAGCAAGATACAGGTACTTTTGGCCGCGCCGCGCCCTACCCGGCCGCGCAGCTGATGCAACTGGCTCAAGCCAGAACGTTCAGCATGCTCAATCACCATCAGGCTGGCATTGGGTACATCCACGCCCACTTCAATTACCGTAGTAGCCACTAGCAGTTGTGTTGCATTTTTGCTGAAGGCCTGCATCACCGCTTGCTTTTCGCTGGGCTTCATACGGCCGTGTACCAAGCCGATCTTTAATTCCGGGAAACTGGCTTGCATATGCGCAAAGGTATCATTGGCGGTTTGCAGCTGCAGGGCTTCAGATTCTTCAATCAACGGGCACACCCAATAGGCTTGGCTGCCTGCCAGGCATGCTTCACGCACGCGCTGCAGGATCTCATCGCGGCGCTCATCAGAGACCAGTTTAGTGACAATCGGCGTGCGGCCTGGCGGTAACTCATCAATCACGGATACATCCAGGTCGGCAAAATAGCTCATGGACAAGGTGCGCGGAATCGGCGTGGCGGACATCATCAGTTGATGCGGCTCAGGCTCACCCTTTTTGCGCAGCGCCAGGCGCTGCTGTACGCCAAAGCGATGTTGCTCATCAATAATGGCCAAGCCTAGTTTTTTAAAGCTTACCGCATCCTGGAACAAGGCGTGCGTACCTACGGCAAGCTGGGCATTGCCGCTGGCGATATCGGCTAAGGCGGCTTCACGTTCCTTTTTGCTTTGGCTACCGGTTAGCCAGGCGATTTGAATATTTAAAGGCTTAAGCCAGGTTTCAAATTTCTTGAAATGCTGCTCCGCCAAAATCTCGGTCGGCGCCATCAATGCCACCTGCCAGCCGTGCTCAATGCTTTGCAAGGCCGCCAGGCAAGCCACGATGGTTTTTCCGCTGCCAACATCGCCTTGCAGCAAGCGTTGCATAGGATGCGGCTGGGTCAGGTCGTGACTGATCTCTGCCACCACTTTTTGCTGCGCACGGGTTAATTGAAACGGCAAATGATTCAGCAATTGTTGCGCCAATATTTGAGAGGCAGCAATCGCCGGTGCGTTGATACTGCGTCGCTTGGCGTAATGTTTACGCATGGAAAGCTGCTGGGCCAGCAATTCATCAAACGCTAGCCTGCGCCATTCCGGCGTGCCGTGATTTTCCAAGTCTGACAAATTGGCATCGGGTGT
>JAZKEN010000003.1:0-48233 GCA_040387035.1 Pseudomonadota bacterium
TTGCCAACACTTTGGACGCACGCAAAACCCTAACGCCGCAATTACGTACTGACCTTTCTAATCAAAACTTAAGCGAAACCAGGTTGATCTTAATTGATTTAGGCAACGGTAAAAACCGCATGGGTGGCAGCAGCCTGGCGCAAGTGTATGGCCAGCTGGGTGATACGGCACCTGATGTCGATAACCCTGCGCAATTAAAAGCATTTTTTGCCGCGATCCAGCAATTAAATGCGGATAACAAACTACTGGCCTACCATGACCGCAGTGATGGCGGCTTGTTTTCGACCTTAACCGAAATGGCTTTTGCCGGGCACTGTGGCCTGGATATCGATATCGCCGGTTTAAGTGGTGATGCGGCAAGCGTATTATTCAATGAAGAGTTGGGCGCAGTGATTCAGGTACGCGCTGCAGATGCAGAGGCTATTTTAAACCAACTAAAAGCATCATTAAGTGCGCATTTGATCGGCGCGGTGACCACTCGAAACCAGATCAATATCACGCAAAACGGCCAAACGGTTTTTGCCGATAGCCGCGTTAACCTGCACCGCATGTGGTCTGAAACGACCTATCATATGCAATCCCTACGTGATAACCCGGTATGCGCGCAGCAGGAATACGACCGCATCTTGAACGAAGCCGATGCCGGCTTACATGCCAAGGTTACGTTTGATATCAATGAAAATATTGCGGCACCCTACATTAACACTGGCGTGCGCCCTAAAATGGCGATACTGCGTGAGCAAGGTGTGAATGGCCAGGTGGAAATGGCCGCCGCATTTGACCGCGCAGGCTTCACCAGCGTCGATGTGCACATGAGTGACGTCATCAGTGGCCGTGTCACGCTTAAAGACTTCGCCGGCTTTGTTGCCTGCGGCGGTTTTAGCTATGGCGATGTGCTGGGTGCGGGCGAAGGCTGGGCAAAGTCGATTCTATTTAATAGCCGCGCTAACGATGAATTCAGTGCTTTTTTCAACCGCAACGATGCATTTGCGCTGGGCGTTTGTAACGGCTGCCAAATGATGAGCAATTTGCACAGCATCATCCCAGGCGCTAACAATTGGCCGCATTTTGTTAAAAATAAATCTGAACAGTTTGAAGCGCGCGTAGCCATGGTAGAGGTTTTAGAGTCGCCGTCACTGTTCTTTAGCGGCATGGCTGGTAGCCGCATGCCGATCGCCGTTGCGCATGGTGAAGGTTTTGCGGAATTTTCTGCGACAAGCGCTGTCAACAGTGTGCTGGATAAAAAGTTGGTGACGATGCGCTTTATAGACAATGCGTCAACGCCAACGGAAGCATACCCGTTTAATCCTAACGGTTCGCCGCTTGGAATTACGGGCTTAACTACCCCGGATGGACGATTTAGTATTATGATGCCACATCCTGAACGGGTATTTAGGGCGGTACAGCATTCTTGGCACCCGGACGATTGGTTAGAAGACGGGCCCTGGATGCGGATGTTCCGCAATGCAAGAAAAAACATTGCTTAAGTTGGCATTTTGCCAAGCACGCACTTTATTAAAAATGACAAGGTTGGAGAAAAATAGAATGAAATTATTAAAAGCACTTTTTACAGTTTTGGCTTTGAGTTTATCAATGCACGCTTTTGCAATGACAGATGACGAATCAGTTGAGTTTACCGATGCGGTTGGCAAGGGTGATATGAAAATCGTCAAAAAATACGTGGCGAATGATGCAAAAGTAGTCAATGAAAAATTCTTTGCCTGGTCTCCTATCCAAATGGCAGCTACCAAAGGCCAATTTGAAATGGTGAAATACCTGGCCGAAAAAGGTGCCGATAAAGATTACGTGCATCCACTGACAAAAATGACCGCGTTTCATTTAGCCGCTTTTGACAACTACGAAAATATCGTGAAATATCTTGCCGCTAACGGTGCCGATATCAATAAAAAGATGAAAGGCGATATCTCAATTATTCGCGTGATGACCGATGAAGGCGAACGCGGTGCCAACATGGTTAAATTGTTGACTTCACTGGGCGTTAAAGACGACGGCTGTAAAGAAGATAAATGTTTCTAATAATGGCTTTTGCAGCGTGATAAAAGTCACAGCAGAATCCTGTTAATCTGATTAGAATAGTGTTTTTATACTACATACGAACACTATATGATTAACAAAAAATCAGTTCTAAGTGTCATCCTGATATCCTCATTTGGTTTGCCTGTTTCAGGCAACACCAGTGAGGATATTGTTTTATCTGCGCCGGATTCCCACACGCGCACCCTTGCTGCTTCCTGTGCGGCTTGCCATGGCACTAATGGTAATGCTTTAGCCGGCAATGCCATATTAGCGGGCATGGATAAAACCTATTTTATTGCCCAGATGCTGGCCTTCAAAAATGGCGATCGCCCTGCTACGGTAATGCACAGGCATGCCAAAGGCTTGCAGGTAGATGAAATCAACCAGCTAGCCGCCTATTTTGCCGCGCAGAAAAAAGTAGCTGCCATCCGCCCTGCCACACAAACTTTAAAGGCTAATCATGACTAAGCATACCGATATTAGCCTGTCAGGCAATAGCCGCCGCCAATTCATCAAAACCATTGGCGCGGCCGGATTGCTGATGTCCGGCTATCCACTGATAAGCGGCTGTAGTCAATATGCAAAAAAACCGACGGTAGGCCGCGTTGTGGTGATTGGTGGCGGCTATGCAGGCGCAACGGCGGCCAAATATATTCGCCTATGGAGTGCCAACAGTATTGATGTAGTAGTAATTGAAAAGTCCAGCCAATTCGTGTCATGCCCGTTAAGCAACCTAGTACTGGGTGGCAGCAAATCCATTCATGACCTCACTTTTGGTTACGACCTAGCCAAAAAGAATCATGGTGTGCAATGGATTAATGATGAGGTGACGGCAATCGATGCGGCCAATAAAAAAGTAAGTATGAAGCGCGGTGAAATCAGTTACGACCGTTTGATTATCGCGCCCGGCATTGATTTTATCTACGATTCGCTACCAAACCTGCAATCGGCTGAGGCACAACAAGCCATCCCGCATGCCTGGAAAGCTGGCTGGCAAACGGTTAATTTGCGCCAGCAACTGCAAAGCATGCCAGACGGCGGCGTGTTTGTGATGAATGTGCCCAAAGCCCCCTACCGTTGCCCGCCCGGGCCTTATGAACGTGCCTGCCAGGTCGCCAGTTATTTCAAAAACCATAAACCCAAAAGCAAAGTGATTGTGCTGGATGCCAACCCGGAAATCACCTCTAAAAAAGGCTTATTCACCAAAGTGTTTAGCGAGATGTATGCAGGCATCATTGATTACCGGCCCAATAACGTTGTGGTTGAAGTGGATATCAACAGCAGAACCGTTAAAACGGATTTTGAAACGGTATCTGCCAATGTGCTTAATATCATCCCGCCGCAACGCGCAGGCAAGCCGGCACAAATGGCAGGCTTGAATAATATCGATAAACGCTGGTGCGAAGTCGATTTCCTGACTTACGAATCGAAACTGGCGCCCAATATCCATGTGATTGGCGACTCCGTTTCGGCCGCTTTGCCCAAATCGGCGCATATGGCCACCAGCCAGGCGCGTATATGTGCCAGTGCGATCGTGGAATTGATGCAGCATCGCATGCCTGACCCCAGCCCCGTTTTTGCTAACACCTGCTATAGCTATGTGGATGACAAACAAGCCATGCACGTTGCCCATGTCTATCGTTATGACGAAACGAAAAAAGTCATGATAGCGGCCGAAGGCGGTGGCGTATCGCTTAATCCGTCCGCACTGGAAGGCCAGTATGCCAGCGCATGGGCCAGCAATATCTGGTCAGATGTGTTAACTTAATCATTTACAGCAAATCGCCAGAATCCGTTAAATGCTTAGTGCCTTTTTTCACCAGCTTGGTTTATACCTAAAAATTGGCTTCTGCCAGATAGCCAGTATCGGTTGCGCTTATGGCGCAGAGGCCATTGCGGCGCCTAGCCAGTTAGCGCTTACATTGCCGCCCGGTTTTGAAGTGAGCCTGTTTGCGAAATTAGCCGAGGATTACGGCCAGCCGCGCATGATGGCGCTGGATAAGGAAGGCAATCTATTTGTGGCTCTGGCACAAGCGAATCAGGTTTTAATGCTGCCAGATGCCAATAAAGATGGCGTTGCTGAAGCGCCGGTGGTGATTGCAAAAAACTTGAATGCGCCCAATAGCCTAACTTTTGTCAACGATGCTTTATTGATTGCAAACGAAGATTCCGTTGTTAAATTGACGCAAAAGAATGGCGTTTGGTCTGCGCCACAGCCGTTTATAAGCAACCTGGCTTTTGGTCATCACACACTTAAAACCATCGAGCTTGGGCCGGATAACCACCTGTATATCAATATCGGTTCCAGCTGCAATGTGTGTGTTGAAGACAATGCCACGCGTGCCACCATCCAGCGCTACACCTTGGAAGGCAAACCAGCCGGCAGCCTGGTCACGCTGGGCAGGCATGCCGCTGACCCGACCTGGGCAAAGGGCTTGCGCAATAGCCAGGGTTTTGCATGGCACCCTAAAACAGGCGCCATGTTTGCCACCAATAATGGCTCCGATATGCGTTCTGGCAGCAAAAATGGTAAGGTAAACGACGACATACCGCCTGAACACCTGAACCGGATTGAGCCAGGCAAACATTATGGTTGGCCCTATTGCTGGGGAGACCCCAACAATTTAAAAACAATGATTCAGGATCCAAATTTTGTTGGGCCTGATCAGTTTTGCCAAACCGCAACCGCGCCTGCCATCACGTTTATTTCTCATTCCACGCCGATTGGTATCAGCTTTTTAGATAAGACCAATTGGCCTGCAGAATACAAAAACGATGCGATTGTGGCCCTGCATGGTTCCTGGAACCGGCAAAGTCCTAGTGGTTACAAACTGGTGCGGGTTAAATTTAATGGAGACAAACCCACGCAAGTCACCGATTTTGCTACTGGCTGGTTGTCTGAAAAAGGCGTTTGGGGACGACCGATTGACGTGATCGTGGGTGCGGATGGCGCATTGTATGTATCGGACGACCGCGCTGGCTATATTTATCGCATTGCCTATAAACTGAAATAATAATATAGAAAAAATTATGATTAATCATCGCTTACTAAAAACAGGTATTTGCGTTATCGCCGCTATGTTTATCAGCAATGTTGCAGTGGCAGAAAGCGCCAAGCTGCCTGGCAATATTGCGGTGCATATCGCAAAACTGCACTATGAGCACCCGGTGCGGTTGCTGCATCCTTACCTGGATGTGTGGCATATGAAAGGCCCTTTGGCCGAAAAAGCCGCACTTAAAGCGCTGCAAAAACGTTTTGCCAATACCAACCGGTGTGCCGATAGCGATAAGGCGGCTGTAGTTTTATTGCTAGAGCCACATATGTTTTATAACGCACAATTGCGGGTTTTTCATGGTGAGATCATTGCGCGAGCATTTATTAATGCCTCTGCATCCGACTTGGAAACCCCAATCATCCGAATTAAAAAGCAAGCGCAGCAAAATGGTGATTTAGGGATCAAGCCTGAGTTCTACATGGAAAAAGCCTACGCCAAAGCCATGGATAAAATCATCAAAAAGCTGGAAACCGACAAAGGCTTTTTAGCGGCAATCAACGCAACGCAAAATGACAATCCAGCGCAGTTATGCGCGGCATTAGATGATTTGCCGGTTGCCAAAATTTATTATTAATCCCATTTAAACATACTCATATAAAGGCTTATTCCCATGAAAAAAACACTATTCGCGTTGGTTCTACTTCAAGCATTTAGCTTACAAGCCAAAGAGCCGGTCCCTACAAAAATCACAGGGCTCAAATCACCAGAATCTGTTGTGCAAGGCAAAGATGGCAGCTTGTATATTTCTGAAATTGTAGAGTTCGGCAAAAATGGCGATGGCCAAATCAGCAAAGTGGATAAAAAAGGCAATGTGACCGTTTTGGCTAAAGGCCTGGACGACCCAAAAGGCTTAGCCATGATTGGCGATAAATTATATGTTGCCGATATTAACCGCATAATCGAAGTAAACAAAGATGGTACTTGGCAGGTCTATGGCGCGCAAATGGCTTTTCCTGGAACGCCAGTATTTCTAAACGATTTAGAAGCCGATAAATTAGGCAACCTGTATGTGAGTGACAGCGGTGATTTAAAATCGGGCGGCGTGATTTATAAAATCGCTAAAGGCGGTGCGCCGATAACGGTAGTCGCAGATAGCAAAAACCCCGATATCCTGGCGCCCAATGGCTTGCTGTTTGAAGGCCGCAATAACCTGTTATCGGTAGACTTTGAATCCGGCATTCTGTATCGCGTAAATTTAAGCACAGGCGCTACCACTAAAATAGCAGAAGGCTTTGGCGGCGGTGATGGCCTGGTTAAAACCAAGACAGGTAAAATCATCATCAGCGATTGGAAAACCGGCAAGATTTATGAGTTAGTGGGCGGTAAAGCGCGACTGATCAAAGATGGCTACAAAGCCAGTGCCGATATGGCGATAACAAACGATGGCAAATACCTGATGGTGCCCGATATGAAAGCAGGCGAACTGGATTTTGTTGAAATCAAGTAATCCTATCGGCAAGCAATGTTAAGCAATATTGAATGTCGCAAAGCCGCGCTGGACTGGCTTTGCGAATCGGATGCCGTTGCCAAAGCCGCCGGCGTATTGGAATTAGGCAAAAACCCATCCCTTGTGGTTGCTTCTGCACGACAACTTAATCCCAGCGCCGCGATTCCTGGCCGTCCGCTTAAACCAAAGCTAGTCGGGCCTTTAGAGCTGCCAAAGCGTTCCATGCGCACAGTTGAAGGCCGTGCCGCATTGATCCATGCACTTGCGCATATTGAATTTAACGCGATCAATCTGGCGCTGGATGCCATCTGGCGTTTTGCCGGCATGCCAGAAAGCTATTACCGCGATTGGCTAAAAGTCGCTGCTGAAGAGGCGTATCACTTCTCTCTTTTGAATGCGCATTTGCACACTTTGGGTTTTGAGTACGGCAGCTTTGCTGGTCATAACAGCTTATGGGAAATGGTCGATAGAACCAAAGACGATGTGCTGGCGCGAATGGCATTGGTGCCGCGTACCATGGAAGCGCGCGGTTTGGATGCATCGCCGCAGTTGCATAATAAATTCGTGCAGGTTGGCGACTTGGAAATGGGCGAAATCTTGACGATTATTTTACGCGATGAAATTGGCCATGTTGCAATTGGTAATCATTGGTTTAACTGGCTATGCCAACAACGCCAATTAGAACCGATTGCCACGTTTGAAACATTGAGAGATCAATATGCCGCGCCTAAATTACGCCCACCGTTTAATATGGAAGCAAGGCGCCAAGCCGGGTTTAGTGAAGCTGAACTAGCCTTATTAAATTAAGCTGTAAACAAAGCGGCTATGGCATCCAGGCCATTAAAATTAAGCGCATACGTCGCCTGCGCTTGCACCACTGGCTTGGCATGGTAAGCCACACCCACATGCGCCGCTGCCATCATTTTTAAATCGTTGGCGCCATCGCCTACCGCAATCGCTTGCTCTGCTGTTAAGCCTAGGCTATCGCGCAGTTTCACTAATTCCTGCGCCTTGCGGTCAGCATCGACAATGTCGCCGACAATATTACCTGTTAACTGGCCATCTACGATTTCCAGGGTATTGGATACCGCATAGTCCAAGCCCAACAATTGCTGCACATGGTTGGCAAAAAACGTAAAGCCACCGGAAACTACCATGGTTTTAATATTGTTGGCCTTACAGGCCGCTATCCATTCCTGCGCGCCCGGGTTCAATTTCAGGCGCTCATCGATCACACGATGCAGCGCTGCCTCCGGCAAACCTTTAAGTAAGGCCACTCGTTTTTTCAAGCTTTCGGCAAAGTCTAATTCGCCGCGCATGGCGGCTTCGGTTATCGCCGAAATCTGTGGCTTGATCTGCATCATGTCGGCGATTTCATCAATGCATTCAATACTGATCAAAGTCGAATCCATATCCATCACACATAAACCAAACTGGCTTAAGCGCTGCGCATCGGGTACCAGCGCGCAATCAATCTGCTGTTCGGCACAAAACGCTTTAACCGCTTCTACGTCATTGGCTTGCGTGGGTAAATAATAGCTAAATTCACCTACTTGCATAAACTGGGTATTGCCACCGATTAAACGGTGAATATGGGTGAGATGCGCAACGGTGATGGCGCGGCCCTGAACAACTAAGCGCATAACAAAATCCGGTTAACTTTAAATTGTGCCTATTATATCAGTTGAATTTTCAATCCCTGCTGCTTTGCGCTAGTTTACAAAGCGTATCTCACCTATAATATTTTCAATTATCCTTCCCGAGTGATTCTTAATGAAACCAACACCCGAAAATTTAGCCTGGCTAAACTTACCCAACATGCCCGCACCGATTAAAGCCTTATTTGCGGGCTATTTATTGGTGATTGGCGCAGGCTTGCTAATGGCTGGCCTGCAAATCATGCTGACGCACGGCATGGCCGACGGCAAGGTAGGCCTATCAAAAAACGATATCGTGTATAGCTACTATGGCGACCGCACCCATAGTTTGTTGGAAAGCAAATTAAACGGCTCCATGAAAGCCAACGCGCCGGATGCCGTGCGTGCCGATATCATTCAATGGGTGCACAAAGGCGCGCCAAAAGACGATTGGGACGCGCATTTTAAAGGCGTATTCGCGCAGAATTGCGTGGCTTGCCACAGCGTCATTCCTAATATTCCCAACTTTAAAAACTTTGAAGAAGTGCAAAAAGTGGCAGCCACTTCGGAAGGCGCAAGTTTTCAAAGCCTGACCCGCGTTTCGCATATCCACTTGTTTGGCATCAGCTTTATCTTCTTCTTTATCGGCTTTATCTTTAGCTTTGCCGTAAATGTGCCGAAAAAATTAAAAATCATCGCCATCGCCTTCCCGTTCGGGTTCCTGATCATTGACATCCTGTCATGGTGGCTAACCAAACTGGCACCTGGCTTTGCCTTTTTAACCATAGTAGGCGGCATTGGTTACAGCATCGCATCCACCTTTATGTGGGTCACCAGCATGTACCAGATGTTTATCTTATCGCGCAACGGTAAAGTGTATGGCAATGCCTGGGAACAGGACTTGTAGCGCACGAAAGGTTTAAATAAAAAAGCCATGCTGCTGCATGGTTTTTTTATTATTCAAAGTGCGATCAGGTTTTTAAACTCGCCACATCATCCACCACTACCGCAAATAAATCCCTTACCGCCGCCAGCGCGCTATCGTGCATAGTCTGCGCATCAATCACTTTTCCATTAGCGCCGATCAAGCTGCGGGTGGCACAGGCACTGGCCACAATAGTCGGGTTAAAGCCCAGGTTAAACGCACCGCGCGCGCTGGAGTTGATGCACATATGCGTCATAAAACCTGCCAGCACCACATTTTCAATACCCAGGGCTTTAAGCTGCGCTTCTAAATTGGTGTGCCAGAAAGCATTAGGGTAATTTTTTATCAGCACGGCTTCGCCACTGACAGGCGCAACTTCTGCTGAAATGGCGCCAATATCGGCGCTGATATCATACGGCGTACCCACACCGGCATCATGCTGGATATGAATAACAGGGATTTTTAAATCGCGCGCCATATTCAATAGCTTTTGCGCTTCCAGAATGGCTGGCTCTACATTGCTCAATTGCATCACGCCATGGCGATAGGTGTTTTGGCAATCCACCATAATCAAGGCCGAAGATTTAAGGCTGGCATGGTTAAAACCCATACCCGTTATCTCACGCAAAGTTTGGGATGCTTGTATCATATGAATTAACCTCGGTATTGACGTGCAATGGATTGCATTATATGGATTTTTAACTGCGGCAGTTGTTTTATTAACTGTTTTAAAGCCGGTTCAAGGTACTGCGCAATGATCCAGGCCGCAAAAATAATACCGATTATCGGCAGCATGGGAAGCAAGAATAATGGCATGTCGATATGGTGTTGATTCAATTGAATGATCATGGAAATCATGGCCTGCTCATGAATTAAATACAATGGATAGCTGATGAATCCAAAAAACAACAACACCCTGTTTGACAAGATATTTTGTAGGAAAGGGCTAAACATAGACCCCGCAAAAATCAGCACAATCAAACTCGCTGCCAACATTGAGATACTCATAAACCCACCTAAACAGCGCGCCGCAAGCAAACCAAGCAGTACAGCAGCAAGCCAGTAATGCTTATTTTTAGAGCGGTAATATTGATAAAATAAAGCGCCAGCGGCAAACCATCCATAATGCCGGTAATTCAAGTAATGAATAATAGTATTCAGCTGGTCTGCCAGTTCGGCAGGCAAGTATGGGTTTGCAAACTCGAACACAATGCTGCTTAAAAACATCAGTATCAGCACCACGATCATCTTCCTGGAGCCAATGGTAAAATACAGGATTCCAGCCAGGATATAAAATTTCATTTCGACAAATAATGTCCAAAAAACACCTTCTATCAGCTGTTGATTGTAGCCAAAAACCCAGCGGTAGAGCTCTGGCTCTATAAACGTAATACCCGGCAGAATATCCATCAGGCTAGGTTGCCCATAAGGCCTGGCTGTGAATAAGGGTGCTGAAATCAGTATGATTAATGAGGCGATAAGCATGGCAGGGAACAGTCTTATCCACCGCCTGTACATAAAGCCCCAAAAGCCGGCACATGTTTCCAAGGTCATACTGATCACAAAGCCGGATATAATAAAGAACAATTGAACACCGTAATTTCCAAATTTAAAAATTAGAACCTCACTGTATAAAAATTGGTAAGGCAATATTTCGTTCCAGCTATCAGCAAAAGCATGAAAAAAAACCACCAATAAGATGGCGATTCCCCTTAATCCATCTAAAAAAAGCAATCTGCCGCTTTTATTTTGATTAATTGCTGGGCTAGCTAAATTTGATATAGTCATTTTGAAATATAATTCATATTGGAATTACAGCCAATCGTTAATGCGATAAATATTAAGTATTATAAATATTAATGTTGTAAATATATTAAATATTTACGATGCATTTTTCTTAACAAAGAATTAATAATGAATCTACACGAATACCAAGCTAAACATTTGTTGCAACGCTATGGCCTTGTCACGCCAAGCGGCATTGTTGTGCAATCAGAAGAGGCAGCAGCAGCAGCCACCAAGGAAATCGCAGGCAGCGCATGGGTGGTCAAAGCGCAAGTGCACGCAGGAGGCCGCGGCAAGGCCGGTGGCGTTAAGATCGTAAAATCGGCACATGAAGCGCAAGCGGTTGCCAGCGCGCTATTAGGCAAACAATTGGTAACCTACCAAAATGCGCCGGAAGGCCAGCCTGTGCACCAGGTATTGGTAGAGCAAACACTGCCTATCGCGCGCGAATTGTATCTATCCATGCTGGTTGATCGCACGCTTGAGCGCGTGGTTATCGTTGCATCGTCTGCAGGCGGCATGGATATTGAAGAGATTGCCGCAACGCAGCCGGAAAAGATATTGCAGGAAGTCTGCGACCCGCTCAATGGCCTGGTGGATTATCAAGCGCGTAATCTGGCATTTGCGCTAGATTTGAGTGGCGACCAAATAGCCGCTTTTGCCAAGCTGACAAAAGGCTTGTACAAACTATTCAAGGAAAACGATTTAGCGTTATTAGAGATCAATCCGCTAGTAGTGACGGCGGATGGCAAGCTGGTTGCGCTGGATTGCAAAATGACAGTCGATGACAACGCACTGTATCGCCAAAAAAGCCTGGCGGAGCTGCAGGACTGGTCGCAAAGTGATGCCAAGGAAGCGGTTGCGCATCATGCCGGCCTTAATTACATCGCGTTGAATGGCAATATCGGTTGCATGGTCAACGGCGCAGGCCTGGCGATGGCGACCATGGATTTAATTAAACTGCATGGCGGCATGCCGGCCAACTTTTTAGACGTTGGCGGTGGTGCAACGGCTGAAACGGTGACCAAAGCGTTTAAGATCATCCTGGCCGATAGCAATGTGAAAGCCATTTTAGTGAATATTTTTGGCGGCATTATGCGTTGCGACATTATCGCCGCAGGGATTATCGCGGCGGTCAAAGAAGTGGGTATGACTATTCCGGTTGTGGTGCGTTTAGAAGGTACCAATGTAGAGTTAGGCAAACAGATGTTACGCGAAAGTGGGCTCAATATTATCTCGGCTGAGAATTTAACCGATGCGGCCAAGCAAGCGGTAATGAGTGTTGCGTAGGTGTTTAATACATTTGGCTAAAAAAGAATTTAAATTATGAGTATATTAGTAAACAAAAATACCAAAGTTTTATGCCAGGGTTTTACCGGCAAACAAGGCACCTTCCACTCGGAACAAGCGCTGGCGTACGGCACTAAAATGGTGGGCGGCGTAACGCCCGGCAAAGGCGGCCAGCTGCACCTTAACCTGCCGGTATTCAATACCATGCGTGAAGCGGTGCGTGAGACGCAGGCCAATGCCAGCGTGATTTATGTGCCTCCGCCTTATGCGGCCGATTCGATTTTGGAAGCGGCAGACGCTGGCATTGAGTTGATTGTATGTATCACGGAAGGCATTCCGGTACTGGATATGCTCAACGTGAAAGCGGCATTGAAAGCCAATGGCACCAAACTGATTGGCCCTAACTGCCCTGGCATCATTACGCCGGATGAATGCAAAATAGGCATTATGCCCGGGAGCATTCACCTGCGTGGCAAGGTGGGCGTGGTATCGCGATCAGGCACTCTGACCTATGAAGCGGTGCATCAAACTACTGCGCTGGGTTTGGGTCAAACCACCTGCGTGGGTATTGGCGGTGACCCGATTAAAGGCTTGAATTTTATTGAATGCCTCACTTTATTTGAAGCAGACCCTGAAACCGAAGCCATTATCATGGTGGGTGAAATTGGCGGTAATGATGAAGAAGCGGCAGCTGATTTTATCAAGCACCATGTCACCAAGCCAGTCGCTGCCTATATCGCTGGCTTAACAGCCCCGGCAGGTAAACGCATGGGTCATGCTGGTGCAATTATTTCGGGCGGCAGCGGCCGCGCAGAAGATAAAATTGCCGCCCTGGAAAGCGCAGGTTGCGTGGTGGCAAGCTCACCGGCAGGCTTGGGTGAGGCGGTTCTTAAAGCTATCGAGTTAAAATCGAAAAGGTAAAACTGTTGAAAATATTCAATTTAAATATCACAAGCATTCTGGCCGCTTTGGCACTGTGTGTTGCCACGCAATCAGGTTTTGCGGCAGAAATCCCCTATTTGCTAACCGCCGCATCCAAAGGTGATTTAGCCACCGTCAAGGCCATGTTAGATGGTGGCGCAAACGCCAATACCAAAGATGAAAACGATATTACCGCACTAATGTACGCCGCGCGCAAAGACCAGGCTGCGGTAGTTGCCGCCTTACTGGATAAAGGTGCCGCAATCGACGCCAAAGACAAAGGTGGCTGGACGGCGCTGATGTTTGCCGCCAAGAAAAACTACGTCAATACAATAAAAGTATTGCTGGAAAAAGGCGCAGATGCAAAAATCCGCGATGAGAGTGGCTGGAGTGCCTTTGGCATGGCGGCGACCGCCGGCCATGCAGAGGCAGTCAACCTGATGATCCAACACGGTGTTGATGCGAATGTGAAATCAGATGACGGCAAAACGGCTTTAATGTATGCCGCAAAAAGTGGTGACGTGCCGACCATTTCATCGTTGATGTCAAAAGGTGCCCTGCCAAATGTAGGTGACAGGTTGGGTGCAACACCTTTGATGTATGCCGCACGCGAAGGCCACGCGCCAGCCGTGGCTTATATGATCGAAAAAGGGGCCAATATGAACCTGCAGGATCAATCAAACTGGACAGCCTTGACATGGGCGATTAAAAAATCGCAGTTAGAAAGCGCTAAAGTACTGATTAATAAAGGCGCAGACGTGAACCACGAGGACTCTGAAGGTACGCCACTATTGCAGCTGGCGGTGGGTAACGGCTCCGCCGAATTGGTGTCCCTGTTACTCGATCATAAAGCCAATGTAAAAGCGCGCGATAAATACGGCTTAACCGCCTATGTATACGCCCTTAAAAAAGGTGATGCAGAAATCATCCAGCTAATCAAAGATGCTGGCGGCAAATACTGAGAGTGAATAAAACTCCTATTTTTTTGTCTTTTGCTTGGTTTTTATTACCAACATTAGCATTTGCCGATAACTATGATGGAATGGTTAAAGGATTTTTTCTATTAATATTATTGCCATATGTATTGTGTATTTTGCTCGCTGCAATTATCTCTAAAACTAAGAAACTAAAACACTCTGCTCTAATTTTGTTTGGATACCCAGTATTATTATATTTAGGGATTCAAACGGCTATGTTATCAAATCATAGTTCTACTACATGGATTAATTACGACACGTATTTAAAGTTATTACCCTATTTCGTGTTTGGTTCGAGTTACCTAATAATTATTATTGTTCTGTATTTTGCTATCAAAAATCGACTGCAAACCTAATCAAAATTATCAATAATTAATAATTTTAATGAATATGCATTTATGAAAATAGCGCTGGCACAAATTAACGCAATTGTTGGCGACATGGCTGGCAATGCCGATAAGATTATCGACTACGCAAACCGCGCCTATGCGCAAGGTGCTAGCTTGATGATGACGCCTGAGCTGGCTTTATGCGGCTATCCACCGGAAGATTTATTGTTCAGGGATGACTTTAACCTCGCCTGTGAGCGCGCCCTTAGCCGCATTGCCAAAGCACTGCCGCACATGACGCTTCTTGTTGGTCACCCGCACGTTGAGAATAGACAGCTATTCAATGCCGCTTCGCTTATCAAACAAGGCAAGCTAAGCGCCACCTATCACAAGCAATGCCTGCCCAATTACAGCGTGTTTGATGAAGAGCGCTATTTCACTGCCGGTGATAGCCCGCTTGTTTTTGAGCATGAAGGTACAACATTCGGCGTATTTATCTGTGCCGATGGCTGGGAATCGGGACCTGCCATCCAGGCAAAACTGGCTGGCGCGCAAGTGTTGCTGTCTTTAAATGCTTCGCCCTATCATATGGATAAGCTTGAGACACGCTACGAAGTATTGGCAAAGCGCGCAACCGAAACCGGCTTAAGTGTGGTGTACCTTAACCTGGTTGGTGGCCAGGATGAGCTAGTATTCGATGGCGGCTCCTTTGTGCTGGATAAAAACGGCAAAGTCGTACAGCAACTGCCAAACTTTGTTGAAGATTTGAATTTTGTCGAATTTATCGACCACCAGCCGATTCCGGCGCACGTCTTGCCAAAACTGCGTATTGAAGCCGCGGTTTACCACGCACTGACATTAGGCTTAAAGGATTATGTCAATAAAAACGGTTTCCCAAGTGTTGTGCTGGGCTTGTCTGGCGGAATCGACTCGGCCTTGACACTGGCAATTGCAGTGGACGCCTTGGGTGCAGAGCGGGTGAAAGTGGTGATGATGTCATCCGAATTCACCGCCAGCATGAGTGTGGACGATGCGGTGGAAATGGCTAATTTGGTGGGTGTTAAATACAGCCAAATCCCTATTAAAGATCTATTTAACCTGTTCTGCGATACCTTAAAGCCGGAGTTTGGCGATTTGCCGTTTGATACCGCAGAAGAAAACCTACAGGCGCGTATCCGCGGCATGCTACTGATGGCTTTAAGTAATAAATTCGGCAGCATTGTACTCACCACCGGCAATAAGTCTGAAATGGCGGTTGGCTACAGCACTCTATATGGCGATATGGCAGGTGGATTCTCGTTATTGAAAGATGTGCCAAAAACGCTGGTGTATAAATTGGCCGAGTACCGCAACCGTTTATCGCCTGTGATTCCACTGCGCATCATCACGCGCGCGCCCAGTGCCGAATTGCGCGCCAATCAAACCGACCAGGATAGCTTGCCGCCCTATGAAATACTGGATGCGATTATGCAGGCCTATGTTGAGGATGATTTAAGCCGAAATGCGATTGTGCAAATGGGTTTTGCTGAAGCAGATGTGAATCGTGTCACCAATTTGATTGACCGCAACGAATATAAACGCCGCCAAGCGCCAGTTGGCGTTAGAATTACACAACGCGGCTTTGGCAAAGATAGGCGCTACCCTATTACCGCCAAATTAAAGTTTGATGTGGCATAAGAATGTCATTAATATAAAACATACTGAATACGCAGCTAAAACATACAAGTGAATCCGACCAACAATTGAGGGAGAGCAGGAATGAAAAAAATTGAAGCGATAATCAAACCATTTAAGTTAGATGAAGTGCGCGAATCGCTCTCTGAAATTGGTGTAAATGGTTTAACCGTTACCGAGGTAAAAGGCTTTGGACGTCAAAAAGGCCATACAGAACTGTATCGCGGCGCCGAATACGTAGTGGATTTTTTGCCAAAAATCAAAATCGAGTTGGTAGTGACCGATGAAATGGTAGAAGCCGCCATGGATGCCATTATCAAAGCAGCCCACACTGGAAAAATCGGCGATGGCAAGATCTTTGTCAGCAGCATCGATCAAGTAATTCGCATTCGCACAGGCGAAACTGGTGAGTCAGCGGTTTAAGCACTCAGCAAGCTGCGCCTTTTCTTTTTTCCTGTATCCATCATCAACTAAGAGATAGCGTGAGCAGCCAAATTGCCCACGCAAGCCATTATCTAGCAGAGCAGTGGGCAATCGAGTTGCCCATTCCACTCCATATCATTTAAAACTTTTTAAGACTTAAGATTTACGACTTAAGGTTTTTACGACGCAAGCCAACAGCAAAAAAGCCCAATGCCGATGCCATTAATGGCAATGCCGCTGGAACCGGGACAGGGTTCAAGTCAGTGTTATCGCCATCCGTAATACCATCATAGTTATAGGTTAACCCACTCACATTGCCAAAACCACCATCAGAGGTAAAGGTAATATATGAAATTAAGCTGCCACCACCGGTAAAACTCAATACTTCATTAAGACCGCCGGATTTTAGTACTGAAGCGATGACCGATCCGTCTTGTCTATACGCTGTATAGGTTGTGTCTAAAATGGTGAATATATCCAGGTTAACAAAATCCGTTGTGTCTAAAAAGTTGATTCTAGCTGTTTGGTTAGGCACAAAATTGTTCTCAAGCAGTCCATTTGATACACCGATTCCATCAAAAGTGTCTCTACTATCGACATACAGATAAGCATTTTCTATTGAAATACCATAGTTAGTAGAAAAAAAAGTGTTGGCTGCTGCATCCACATTGAATTGTGTACCGGGAAATGAGTAATCCGTAAAATCTGGGGTAAAGGTTACGGCGTAAGCTTGGCTTGAAAGCATGCCTGCCAGGCCTGTCATTACTAAAACTGAAGCGATCTTTTTCATGTTGATTTCTCCCTTAGTTAAAAATTGACATATTAATTTTTTAACATTTAATTACAATACCCTGTACGGTAGTGCATGATAGCGAGTGCTAGCTAAATTTTTTCAGCCCGGAGATTAACGAAATAGGTCTTAATGGTATGCTAAATCATTCGATCATTTTCCAAACATAATCTAAATGCCGACCATTATCAAAACCATCCTCTTATTAAGCGTATCAAATGTATTCATGACATTTGCTTGGTACGCCCACTTAAAAGAGCTCAATAATAAACCTTGGATTATTGCCGCGCTCATTAGCTGGGGTATTGCACTGGTGGAATATTTATTTCAAGTGCCGGCTAACCGCATCGGCTTTACGGTTCTATCGTTGGGGCAACTCAAAATGTTGCAAGAAGTGATCACCTTAAGTGTGTTTGTGCCGTTTGCGGTTTTCTATATGCAGCAGCCACTCAAGCTGGATTTTTTATGGGCGGGATTGTGTTTGCTGGGTGCGGTGTATTTTATGTTTAGAACCAATATGTAAGCTCGATTTAAATCAGGAATAAGCGCCGCACATAGTCCAGGTCTTCCTGCGTATCTACCCCGGTTGCGGGTGCATGTTGAGTGATGCTAACGCCGATTTTATAGCCATGATGCAACACTCTCAATTGCTCCAGGCTTTCGATTTTTTCCAGCTCTGTTGCCGTTAGCTGTGCATACTTTTTTAAAAACCCGACGCGATACGCGTAAATACCAATATGGCGATAAGCTTGAATATTGTTCTTGTAAATGTCGTCGCGCGGATACGGAATAGGCGCGCGGCTAAAATACAAGGCATTGCCGTTTGCATCAATCACCACTTTAACGATATTGGGATTCAGTAGCGCCGCTTCATCGTGGATGGCATGACACGCGGTGGCCATCACCGCCTCTTTGCTATTGGCCAGGTGCTGTGCGACTTCCTGAATCAGCGTGGGCTCAATCAGCGGCTCATCACCCTGCACATTCACCACAATGTCATCATCCGCCCAGTTAAGTTTGTCTGCGACTTCGGCTATCCTATCCGTGCCAGAAGCATGGTCGATACGTGTCATCACCGCTTTAATATCGTGCTGGGCTGCGATATGGCTGATTTTTTCGAAATCGGTGGCAATTACGATCTCATCGGCGCCGCTTTTGGTCGCTTGTTCTGCCACACGTATCACCATTGGCTTGCCCGCAATATCCAATAAAGGCTTGCCTGGCAAGCGCGTGCTGGCATAACGGGCAGGAATAACCACTTTAAAGCTCATGAAAATTCCTGTTCACTATGGCCCTCTTTATGTGATCAAACCTGGTTTTAGGGTGCGACTTTTTCGTCTGCGCCGATTTTTTCATCCGGGCTCAGCTTTCTAGCCTCTTCTTGCAGCATCACAGGAATACCGTCACGAATCGGGTAAGCCAGGCGCGCCGATTTAGAGATCAGCTCATTGTTTTTTTTGTCAAAAATCAATGGGCCTTTGGTCACCGGGCAAACCAAGATATTAAGTAATTTAGAATCCATGTTATCCCTTTTACAGCATTTGATTGCTATGAATTAATGCTTAATGTATACGTTTTTGTAATTTCTTCAATACCTGGTGCATCAGGTTGCCTTCAATTTTTGCTTGGATAGGCAGCACCCAGTGATGGCTTTGTGCAAACGGCTTGCATTTGACCGCGTCTTTTTCTGTCATCATTAGCACATCACATTCCAGTTGCGCCAAATCCGCCGCCGTAAAGGCATGATGATCGTCAAAACTGGAAGATGAAAAATTTAAACCCAATTGGCGCAAATGTTCATAAAAACGTGCCGGGTTGCCAATGCCGGCCATGGCTTTGATAATGTTGCGTTTAAAATAAACAGCGCTGGCTTTTGTATCAGGGTCAAATAAATTATAGAATTGATCGCCTATTAATTGCATTTGGTGGGCGTTGACAATGCATGCACGATGCTCAACTTCGCTATTTTCATGCCCGTTCTTGATGATGGCATCTACCGTGCGCAAGCGACGCATAGGTTCTCTTAAAGAACCTGCTGGCAATAAACGCGCGTTTTTTAAATAGGTTTCAGCGTCAATCACCGCAATTTCCATATCACGCTTCAAACGATAATGCTGTAGGCCATCGTCGCTGATAATCACGTTACAACTGGGATGCGCTTTTAATAACTCAAGCCCCACATGCACACGATCTGCACCGACAAATACCGGGCAATTGCAACGGTTGGCGATCAGCACCGGCTCATCACCGACGATTTTCGGGTCACTGTTGGCATACACTTCTGTCGGCAATTTAATGCTGCCACCATAGCCGCGGCTAATGACCGCAGGCGCATAACCTTGCTGTTTTAACTGCTCTACCAACCAGATCACAACCGGGGTTTTGCCGCTGCCGCCAACATGAATATTACCGACAATAACCACGGGAACAGGTAGTGCGTGCGACTTAAGCAGGCCTAGGCGATAGGCCCAGCGCCTTGATAAACTGGCCAATGCGAATACCCATGATAGCGGTACCAGCACCCAATAAAACAGTGCGTTTTTCCTGCGCCAGGCTTGATGAATAATTTCTTGGGTGAGTGTCATATTGGCTTGTGGATACGGCTAATCAAACTCTTTTTGATACAACTTGCTGTAGTAACCATTCTGGCCAATCAAATCCTGATGTGGGCCAGACTCTACAATTTTACCGTGATCCATTACCAGGATTCTATCTGCGTTTTCAATCGTGCTTAATCGATGCGCAATCACAATCGTGGTGCGACCTTGCATCAAGGTGTCCAGGGCCGCCTGTACAAACTGTTCAGATTCGGTATCCAGCGCGCTGGTTGCTTCATCCAGCAGCAGGATGGGGGCATTTTTCAGGATTGCACGTGCAATGGCAATGCGCTGACGCTGGCCACCGGACAAGCGCACTCCCCTGTCGCCTATCTCATTCTGCAAACCCTCAGGCAATTGTTGGATAAAATCCCAGGCATGCGCCGCTTTAGCCGCTTCAATCACTTCCGCTTCTGTTGCGTTACGCAATGCGCCGTAAGCGATATTATTGAAAATGGTGTCGTTAAATAGCACGATGTCCTGGCTAACCAGCGAGAATTGGCTACGCAGGTTTTTTAGCTCGAGGGCGCGAATATCCACGCCATCGAGCAGGATTAAACCTTGTTGCAACTCATAAAAACGCGGCAGCAAATTCACCAAAGTGGTTTTGCCGCCGCCGGAGCGGCCAACCAAAGCCAGCTTTTCACCCGGCTGAATGGTAAAGCTTAAATTATCCAAGGCCAGTTTTTTGGCATTGTCGTAACGCAGGCTGACATTTTTAAATTCAATTTCACCCTTGGCGCGTTGTAGTGTTTTTTCGCCATCGTTCATTTCGGTTGGGCTATCCATCACTTCAAACACGCTTTGCGCAGCCGCCAAGCCGATTTGAAACTCTTCATTGGCCGCAGTTAGATGCTTGATCGGTGTAATCAGCATCAGTAATGCGCCTACAAATGCCGCAAATTCGCCGGCACTGAATGTACCAACCGCGTAGTAAACCACCAGGCCCAAAGCAGTTGCTGCCAACAATTCAATCACCAGGCTATTCAAGCCAGATATACGTGTCAGGCGTAATTCGATATGGCGGTTGTTGCCAACGATTTTGCCGAAGCGGTTTACCTCGTATTCGCCAGCGCCAAATATCTTAACGATACGCTGCCCTGCAATCGCCTCTTCCGCCGCTTTGGTCATATCACCCATCGACTCTTGCACACGTTTTGCGCTGGCACGCAGCTTTGGTGTCATTTTGCGCAGGTAAAGCGCCATTAATGGCGTAACCACGGCAAAAATAAGCGTTAGTTTCCAGTCCAGGTATAGCATATAGCCCAGCAAACCAATGGCTGTCAGCGCATCACGAATCACCGACAGTGCCACGCGTGTAGACACTATCGATAAGCGCTCGGTATCGTAAGTGAGCTTGGAAACAATTACGCTAGAAGAGCCGGCATCAAAATAGCTCACCGGTAATAGCATTAATTTTGAAAATGCCTCATTGCGAATGACTTCAACCACATGGCGAGCTATCCAGCGCATGTAATACAGCGAGACAAATCCGGATAAAGCCCTGACCGCCATCAGCCCAAACAGCATCAATGGCAATTTGTATACCTGGTCCGGCGACTGTTTGACAAAGCCTTCATCGGTCACCTGTTTAATCAGCGCCAAAAAGCCTGTATTACTGGCGGAAAGTATCACCAAAGCCAGAATGCTGATGATGAAATAAGTCTTATAACGCCAGGCGTAACGAAACAAACGCAAATACAATAATTTTGCGTTGGCGATATGCGGGATGGCTTCTTTTTTACGTGAGGATTTCGACATTTAATTCATCAGTCGAGAAGGTGAGGGAAAGTGATGGTGAAGTCGCTTTAGTAAATAATTCAAAAAAAGGTGCTGCCTAATCCATCTGCATAGATCAAAGAGCCCAGGTAAACGCCTAAGCCAGGACACTGTCATGACCAGCGTTGGCTATCAAAATTTAAGTACCTGACCCCACTTGGGTGGCAAAGGTGATATGCGTGTAATTGGCTAATCGAGAGGCTTCCATTACGTTGACCACTGATTGGTGCGTGGCTTTTGCGTCCGCATTGATCACAATGGTCGGCTCTTTGCCATTACCAACCGCTTTAACCAGCGCGCTAGAGATATCATTAATGGAACCATTGTCTACCGCATTGCCATTCACCACGTAGCGGCCGCTGGCATCTACTTCTACCGTCACAATCAGCGGCTTATCTTGCGGACTGCTCGCTTCTGCCGTCGGCAGGTTAATTTGCAGCTCACTGGTACGCGAAAACGTCGCACTTACCACCAAGAAAATAATAATCACCAATAGCACATCAATCAATGGCACTAGATTCATCTCTAGCTCTTCGTGCCTTTTACCACGTTGAAAATTCATATTTTTCCTTTTACTACCAATTGCTTAGCTAGCTTTTAAGCTTCATAATTTTAAAGCTTATTTCTCAAACTTTATTTCACTTAAAATAATTCTAGCAATTGCGTTTTGGCAAGGCGCTTGAGCGCAGACAGTATTTTTATACGGCTAGCGAAAAGCAACACCGCGAAAACGCGATTGATGAATTATTTAGTTATTTGCGTTCGCCGTGTAGTATTTCTACCAACTTAATCGCCTGCTGCTCCATATCAACCAACAATCCGTCCACTTTTGCACGGAAATAGCGGTAAGCAATCATGGCTGGCACCGCCACCACGATACCCGCAGCCGTGTTGTAAAGCGCTACCGAAATACCGCGCGCAAACTGGGCCACATCGTGGCCGCTATTGGTAAACGAGCCGAACAATTCCACCATACCGATGACGGTACCTAGCAAACCCAGCAAAGGCGCAACCGTTGCGATAGTGCCTAGTGTTGGCAAATAGCGCTCTAATTTGTGTGCTACGGCGCGGCCGGTTTCTTCAATCGCCTCTTTGGTGATTTCGCGTGAATTTTTGCTGTTGGCCAGTGCACTGGCAAAAACCTCACCCAGTAAAGAGTGTCTTTCAAGCTTGGTGAGCGTTTCCTTGGTGACGCCGCCTTGGCCTAACCATTTTTGCACTTCTGGCAATAAACTACTTGGTGTAACGACTTCGGTACGCAGGGCCCAGGCTCGTTCTCCAATAATCGCCAATGCAATAATCGAAGCAATAATTAACGGCCAAATTGGCCAGCCAGCGGCCAGAATAATATCCCACACAGCAAAACTCCTTATGTTTTTAAAAACTGCTGTTACTTTAGCTTGAAGCGGCATTTTCGGCAAGTTCAAGTTGCATGGCCTGATTCTTTAATCGGCTGTCATTGGGTAGCTATCATGCCAATACCTGGGCTGTTTTTGCCGCCACGATTCTATGCTTGGCGAATGATTGTTTGTAAAGTTTACCTGCAATGCCCCATGATAATCAGAACGGTAGTTTGCAGCGCCGCTATTGGCATAGCGCTGTTCAATCATGGGCTTGGGGTGCTTAAACCGGTTCAAGTAACCCACGGTAAAAATGACTTGTTTGGCACCAACCGCGTCTACAAAATCGCGTGTTGAGGAAGTTTTGCTGCCATGATGCGGCGCAACCAACACATCGCTTGCCAAAAAATGGTTGGAACCTTCATCTTTATTGGCCTGCAACAGCATTGCCTCCGTTGACTTTTCAATGTCGCCGGTCAATAGGATACTGCCGAATCGGCTGATGATTTTCAGCACGCAGCTACGGTTATTGTCGCTGATACTGGCATTTTCATAAGTGTCCAGCCCGGGGTTCAGCACTTCAAATTTGACCTTATCCCAATACCAGGTTTGTCCTGCAACACATTGAATAGCATTTTTTGCTTGCCATTCCTGGGGTGCCTCAAAGGAACTTGCCAGCCAATTTACCGGTATTTGCGCTAACACGGATGCCGCACCGCCGCTATGATCGGCATCGTTATGGCTGATAATAAAGCCATGCAGCCGGTTAATGCCTTCACCGCGCAGATACGGCAGTACGATTCTGTTACCTGCATCATTTTGGCTGGAAAAGCGGCTACCGGCATCGTACAACAGCACATGGCTAGCCGTTTTAACCACCACACTTAAGCCCTGCCCCACATCTAAAACGTTTACTTGCATGGCGCCCGCATCCAGCTTTTGAGTTGAAACAAAGAATAAAGGCATTACCAGCACAAAACCTAGCCAGCGTTGCGGAAACCCGCGTGGTAACAGCAGCCATAAAATTCCAAGCAAAGCCACCAGTACCGCCCAGACAGGCGGCGCCGCTTGTTGCCAAACGGCTATTGGCAAACTAGCCAGCCAATTTAAACCTAGCATGCACCATTGCAGCACCGTATGCGCCGCATGTAAAACAATATCGCCTGGTAGCAGGCTACCCAATATACTAAGCGGCACCACAATCAAACTGATGATGGGTATGGCAAAAGCATTTGCCAGCGGTGAAACAATCGACGTTTGCCCAAACATCACAATCAAAATCGGCAGCAGGCCCAGTGTAATCGCCCATTGTGTATGAACCGCAGCCGCTAGCCAATGCGGCGCTTTTAGCCTGCCGACAGTCACATAGGCGATCAATGCCACCGCACAAAAAGACAACCAGAACCCAGGTGCGATCACTGCCCAGGGGTCAATCAGCACAACCACCATCAATGCAATCGCCAATGCGCGTGAAATCGCCAGGTTGCGCCCCAGCAATAAAGCAAGCGCAAATGTCATCAACATAAACAAGGTACGCTGAGTAGGCACAGAAAGCCCGGCAAGGCAGGCGTAAAGAATAGCGATGATCAACCCGGCAATGGTGGCCGCCCTGCGGGTGGGCATCAATAAAACCAAACTGGGTATACGCCGCCAGATAAATGCTGTGAATGCAAAGGCCAAGCCCGCCAGCATGGTGATATGTAAACCGGAGATGCTCATTAAATGATTGGTACCTGTACGCAGATACGCTGTCCAGTCATCGGTCTTGATTTGGCTATCATCGCCAACCACCAGCGCACGAATCACCCCCGCATAAGGTTTGTCCATCAATGATTGCGTAATACGATTGGCGATTTTTTCGCGGCAATACTCAACTAGGTAAGTAGGCTTCAGTACAAAGTCTTGCCATTTTTTATTGCCGCTTTTATTGGAAATGCTGCCGGTTGCCCGGATATTTTGTGCCAGCGCCCAGGCTTCGAAATCCAGGCCATGGGGATTGTAAGTGCCGTGTGGGCGCTTTAATTTAACGCTAAGCTGCCAGCGCTGGCCTGCATGGAAATGACTGACTGGTTTAAAGGAATTGGCTGTATTGGCTGCGTTTACAGGATAGAAACTTGCTTTGGGATAAAAACTCAGCGATAGATGCCGTGGTACTTTTAAACTTGTTTTGTTAGGGTCGTCCGCTTTGGTGAGCACTTTTTCAACATCAAATTCAAAGCGTTCGCCGTGCTCGGTTTGTTCCGGCAAGTTTGCGATAACCCCTACAATATTGATGCTTTTTTGCTGCCAATCGGCAGGCAACTCATCGCTTAACCGGATTTGCGCGATGGTCGCTGCCCAACAAAAGCCGATTGAAAAAGCCGTTAAAAATACCCAGGCATACGCAAAAGAAGGATGGTTAATCCATTGATTATTTAAACCGGATAGCTTGAAGCGTGCCGACCTGGTTTTGAGGAAGCAAAAAACCACTAGCAGTAAAAGTGGATACAGCCAGCAAAAGCTACCCGGCAATACCGCTTGCTGCTGCAGCAACCAAGCCCCCAGTACAAAGCCAATTGCTACGGTAATCATTTTCTTGTTTTAAATATTAAGCACTTAAAAGTAGGAAATCATAAACAAGCTTAGCTCAATCTGATCAGGTCAATGGCTGCAGTTTGCCGTCTTCCAAGCGGTATTGCCTTTGCATCTTGGCAGCCAGACTTAAATCATGCGTCACCACTACCAAGCTGGTATTTTGCTCTTTATTGATTTCCAGCAACAAGTCAAACACGTGGTTAGCCGTGACACGATCCAGGTTGCCTGTAGGCTCATCCGCCAGTATGCAAGCAGGTTTTGTCACTAGCGCCCTTGCCAGCGCAGCACGCTGGCGCTCACCGCCGGATAACTCGCCAGGCATATGCTCCAAACGATGGCCCAGGCCCACCTTAAGCAAGGTTTCTTTTGCCATCGCCATGGCTTGTTTGCTTGGCACGCGCCGAATCAGCAATGGCATCGCAACATTTTCGATAGCGGTAAACTCAGGCAGCAGATGATGAAACTGGTACACAAAGCCCAGGCCCTGGTTGCGCAGTTGGCCTTTTTGCGTTTCGGATAACTGGCTCAACTCTTTGTTTAACAGGCTCACAGAGCCACTTGTCGGTGTATCAAGGCCACCCAGCAAATGCAGCAGCGTACTTTTGCCGGAGCCGGAAGTTCCGACAATGGCGATTTGCTCGCCGTTATTTACCGTCAGGTCAATACCATTTAATACGGCAACATCCAAACCTGCGTAGGTTTTTTCTAAGCCTTTGCAATGCAAAATACTATTCATATCTCAATGCCTCAGCAGGGTTGATTTTAGAGGCTTTATAGCTAGGGTAAAGCGTAGCAAGCAAGCTCAGCACAAAAGACATCACCACAATGGTAAACACATCCGGCCACTCTACTTTTGAAGGCAAATCGCTGATGTAATACACATCTTTGGCTAAAAACTGCACTTGGAAAATTCGTTCTAACAAGGGCACGATGGTGTCAATATTGAGCGCGATCAGCACGCCAAACAGTGCGCCCATCAGAGTGCCAATCACGCCGATTAGCGCACCCTGAATCATAAAGATGCGCATGATACTGCCCGGGCTGGCGCCAAAAGTGCGCATAATGGCAATATCGGCGCGCTTGTCGGTCACCGCCATCACCAGCGTAGACACAATATTAAAAGCCGCCACCGCCACAATCAAGGTCAAAATAATAAACATCACGCGCTTTTCCAGCTGCACGGCTTTAAAAAAGTTGGCGTGTTGCTGTGTCCAGTCGGTGACGAAATAGCTACTGTCTGACTGGCTTAAACTTTGTGCCAGCTTAGCGGACATGGCTGGCGCATCAAACAAGTCATCCAGTTTCAAGCGTAAACCGGATACATTGTCGCCCATGCGGTACAGTTTAGCGCCATCGTCAATATGAATCAGCGCCAAGCCCGCATCGTATTCATACATGCCGATTTGAAACAGGCCTACCACCTTAAATTGCTTGATACGCGGCACTACGCCGGTTGGCGTAAACTGGCCTTGCGGTGCCATCAACACGACTTTTTCACCCACGCTAATACCCAGCAATTGCGCCAAATCCGCACCCAGCACGATATTAAATTCACCGGCTTTTAAGTCGTCCAGGCTACCTACTTTCATGTGCTTGCCCAGATCAGCCACCTGGTTCTCAAGCTTGGGCAGCACACCGCGCACAATTACGCCTTGCACTCCCTGGCCATAACTGAGCATGCCTTGCGCCATCACATAGGGCGCACTGGCTTTTACTTCCTGATTTGATTTAACTTGGTCAGCCAATTTGGGCCAATCGCTTAATTGGTTATTGGCACCAGTAATTTCCAGGTGCGAAGCCACACCTAAAATACGGTTGCGCAGTTCCGCCTGAAAACCGTTCATCACCGATAGCACGATAATCAGCGCGGCCACGCCCAGCGCAATACCTATCATGCTGGTGAATGATATAAAGGAGATAAAATGGTTTTTGCGTTTGGCTTTGGTGTAACGCAAGCCAACGAATAATTCGAACGGTAGTTTTGTAACTATTTGGGTAAAAATTGACATAAGGCGAATCTTAGCAGTTTATGCGGCTAAGATTCCATATCACGGCTATTTTGATAATCGAATCGCTTTACAACGGCAAAAAACCCACTTGGGTGCTAATCCGGCAACTCCACACCAACCCATTCACGCTGTTTCATCTGCAAGACACCTGTTTGCACCAGCTTTTCAGCACCATCTGCCTGAATCATGTACTGGGTGCCTCGTTTATAGGCATTCCTGGGTAGGATAAGCGTATTCTTGCCGGCATAAAGATTGGTATTCTTTAACAAAATGCCCTCAAACGCGTTTAGATTATCAAAACTAAACGTGTTATCTTGCACAAAATAGCCCGCTTGTGCTTCATTACCGATATCGGAATCGGCACGCGAAATTTTGATATTGGCGCAATGCGCGCCAATAATTTCAAGCCCTGCCCGATAACAACCGTTAACCTGCTTACGTACACTTTTGATTTCTGCAATCACCAGTGCATTTTTATTGTACTCGTTGCTATAACCAATCAATACGCCAGGCTCAATCCAATGGTTGATTTCTTTACCCAAATCCACGGCAAAGCCGCCGCTACTTTCATCCACCATCCACCAGTTTTCGGTTCCCAGGTGATTTTGGCTTGGCTTGGGCGTTATCTGGTTACGGCGTTGCTGGGCCAGCTTCATGTCAAAAGCGATCTGCTCGTCATCTACAGTTGACGGGAACGCTTGTAGCTCCTGATTCTTGCGAATCTGTTCCAGGCGCCGGTAGATATCTTCCAGGCCAAAACTCACACTCAATAATTTGCTGCTTTTAAGGCGCGCTTCTCTTCTGCGTTGCCGCTCAAAACCCTCTACACACCACTCTGCGCGCAACTTTTTGAATAATTTCAGCACAACAGACGGCGGGGCCATTTTGTCCAAGCCAAATTCCGTTAACGGTTTTTGCGTGTCCACGGCGCATAAATAGGCCTCAATCCTATCGACTAAACGGGTGGTTTTCCAAAAGCGATATTCAGCATATTTTTCCACGGCACGGATTCTCTCAGGGCCTTTATCCGCTTCTAAATTGATAAAAAACTGCACTTTATCTTGCCGATATTTATTCAAGATGATCGGGTTAGTCGCCCACAGCTTTAACACTTGCTCGGTTAACTGGATTTGCAAACGGCTGTAATTGCCTTTATGCAAGGTATCCATCATAAAACCTTGTTTTAAAATGGTGGCAATACTGGTTTCTTTACGATGAAAGTTATATAGGAACAGGTTGTTATTCATAATCGACAAGTTTTCGGCGAACCTGATGACTTTATGAACATTGGTCCACATGCCGGCCGGTGCCGGTTGATCGTCAAAATAACGCCACTTTGCCATGGCAAAAGCAGCATTCAACAAGCGGCATAAAATCAAGTTCATCTTATCGTCGCTTAGCAAAACTTTATTTTGCGCCTCATAACACACTAGAAATTGCGTGTAGGAAATATACAGCTGGCGATAGTACAAATAAGCCGCATTATAGATACTGGCTTCTAATTTTTTATTAATTCTTAATATAGTCAGGTACTTATGCGTTTCTTTCTTGGCATAACGATAAGTATTGCGGTCGATCTCTAACACCAAATCGATTTGAAGTTTGGCTTGCTGGATAGCCTCAAACTGGATTTTAGATAACTGCTGCCTGGTTTCAATCAGTACATCCAGCTCTGCTTTTTCGGGCAAGGTATGTATCCAGCCGAGCGTTTTCTGCATCTCCTGATGCTGAAAAACAGACTGTATTTTGTTGATGACCTCAGACAGCATTGCCCAAACCTAACATTAATAGTGAATCGTAGTATTTCTATTATTGTTAGCTTTGCAAAATACGTACCAAGCCCAATTGTATCGTTTTTAATGTGCCTGATTCAGATTTAATTGCGATTCTGATTCACCGCAGATTGAACACAACTGTTAAAATATGGGCATGTTCACAGGAATTATTCAGGCCGTAGGCCACATTGACACCGTTACACCGCTAGCTGGCGATATCAGGCTGCACATTGATGCAGCGCATTTAGGTCTGGAAGATGTGTGTATTGGCGATAGCATCGCCGTTAATGGTGTATGTTTGACGGTGACGCACATTGTGGAAACAAACGCGATTAAAAGCCATTTTACGGCTCACGTTTCCACTGAAACCCTCCGAGTGACCACAGGCTTAAACCTGCCGCAGGCTGTCAACTTAGAAAAAGCGTTACGCTTGAATGACAGGCTGGGCGGCCATTTGGTCAGCGGCCATGTGGACGGTATCGGCACTGTAGCCAGCTTTACCGATTTGGGCGACTGCTGGACATTAACCATTGAAGCACCACGCGCGATATCCAAGTATATTGCCAAAAAAGGTTCCATTTGTGTGAACGGCGTAAGCTTGACGGTGAACAGTGTCGATAAAAATATTTTCAGCATGAATATTATCCCGCATACTTTACAACACACCATGTTTAACCAGCTTGCGCCTGGCAGCCAAGTCAATTTAGAGATTGACCAGATTGCGCGCTATGTAGAGCGTATGACAGAGTGGACAAATGACCAAGCGGGCGAATGAGACTTAAACTATGCCCTTAGATTCCATCAGCCCCATCACCGACATCCTTGCCGACATCAAGGCAGGCAAAATTGTTATTTTAGTGGATGACGAAAACCGCGAAAACGAAGGCGACTTTGTGATTGCGGCCGAATTTGCCACAGCCGAACATATCAACTTTATGGCCAAATTCGGGCGCGGCTTGATATGCTTAACCTTATCTGAAGCGCACTGCAAACAACTTAATTTGCCGCCCATGGTGCAAAAAAACGGCACGCGTTTGGGCACCAACTTCACCGTTTCCATTGAAGCTGCCACCGGTGTCACCACCGGCATATCGGCTAAAGATCGCGCCACCACCATTAAAGCCGCCGTTGCCAAAGACGCCTCACCCAAAAGCATCATCAGCCCCGGCCATATTTTTCCGCTTACCGCCTTGAATGGCGGGGTGCTAGTGCGCGCCGGCCATACAGAAGCAGGTTGTGATTTGGCAGCCTTGGCTGGCTTGCAAGCTGCCTCGGTTATTTGCGAAATACTCAAAGACGATGGTGAAATGGCGCGCTTGCCTGACCTGGTCGAAATTGCCCAGCAGCATGGCATTAAAATCGGCACCATTGCCGATTTGATCCATTACCGTAGCGAGACGGAAAGGCTAATCGAACGCGCGGCAGAGCGCACCATCACCACGCCGTACGGCCCAATGCGCCTGATTGCTTATGCCGACAAAATCGCCAATGAAACGCATTTGGCCTTAGTTAAAGGCGAGCCCTCCGCCAATGAAGAAACATTGGTGCGCGTGCACGAGCCTTTATCAGTGTTCGACCTGCTGGACAGTAGCAGCTGCACCCATAGCTGGAATATGCTGCAGGCCATGCGCGTGGTCTCCGAATCGGCATGCGGCGTGATCGTATTGCTGCATCACAGCGAAAGTGCAGGTGACCTGCTATCGCGCATTGAACATGCCGATAAGCCGATCCGTTACAACCAGGAATTGCGCACTTATGGTATTGGTTCGCAAATTTTGCTAGATTTAGGCGTGCGCAAAATGCGCTTAATGGCAGCCCCGCGTAAAATGCCTAGCATGATGGGCTTTGGCCTGGAAATTACAGGCTATTTGGAATGCGAAAAATCCTCTTAGATTTTTTAAATTCAAACTAATTAATAGTTAAGTAATTGATTATCTTAGCTAAATAGTGTTAAAGTGATAAAAATTGGAAAACATTAATCTAACAGGTCAGTTTCTCATCGCGATGCCCGCAATGACAGACCCTTATTTTTCTAAAACGGTCATCTACATCTGCACGCATAATCAAGATGGCGCAATGGGCGTGGTAGTCAATCGCGCTACCGATATTACGATTGTTGATTTATTCGAACAAATCAAACTCAGCCCCGATTCCCCTGCTTTAGTTGAAAAAATTGTGCACTACGGCGGCCCGGTCCAGGTAGAGCGTGGTTTTATCCTGCATACGCCGCACGATGAATATAACTCGACTATCCTGATTAACAATACCATTGCGCTGACTACGTCAAAAGATATTTTAGAAGCCGCTGCGCAAAATACCGGACCGGAAAAAATACTGATTGCGCTGGGTTATGCAGGCTGGACACCTGGCCAATTAGAGGATGAAATCTTGCAAAATGCCTGGTTAAGTCTGGACACCAACAATATTCATGATATTCATACTTTAATTTTTGATGCACCAAACCACACGAAATTTGAAATTGGCATGCAATTAATGGGTTTGAATCTCGCCAATCTAGCACACGACGCGGGGCATGCTTAATTGACGGCTGACATACATCCAACTATGCCAAACAAACCTAGCAGCACCAACAGCCAGAGCCACCTACCTATTTTAGAACGCAAATACCCTGATATTGTCGGCACCGTACTTGCGTTTGATTTTGGCGAAAAACGCATAGGCGTGGCGGTTGGCGAAACGCTACTCAAAGCAGCACACCCAGTGACGGCCATACAAGCCGAAACCAATGATGCCAAATTTACCCAGATTGCCCAAATCATCCAGGAATGGCGACCCAGCTTATTGGTAGTGGGCTTGCCCACGCATATGGATGGCACCGAGCATACCTTAACGCATCTGGCCAAAAAATTTGCGCAACGTCTAGAAGGCCGCTTCAATTTGCCAGTAACCATGGTAGATGAAAGGCTGACTTCTGTTGAGGCCGCGCAAAACTTACAGGCAGCAGGTATTAAAGGCGCCAAACAAAAAAACCTGCTGGATGCAGTGGCGGCACAAGGCATATTACAATCTTATTTTGAGCAGCTAGCTTATTAGAAAAAACCTATGCAATTACCCAACCCAGAAACATTATTAAGTGATATCAGCGCAAAAATCCTAGCGCAACTGGCAAACCCTGAGTTAGCCGAAAACAGTGCTTTAGTCGGCATTCATAGTGGTGGCGTATGGCTGATGCAACGTATTTTAAGTCAACTTAAAAGCGCGGTTCCTTACGGCACGCTGGATGCCGCTTTGTACCGGGACGATTATGCGCAGCGTGGCTTAAAAGCCGAGATGCAGCCTTCTAACATTGCCTTTAACGTGCAAGATAAACACATTATCTTGATTGACGATATTTTTTACACCGGCCGCACCACGCGCGCAGCCATGAATGAACTATTTGATTACGGCAGGCCTGCCAGCATCACGCTGGCAGTATTGATTAACCGCGGTGGTGCGCAGCTACCGATTGCACCACAAATCGTCGGTGCAGAAATCCTGCTTAAACCCAACCAGAGCTTACAATTATCGCAAGACACCAAAGGCAAATTACATTTGAGCTTAGAAACAGATGACTTAAAGGCAAGCCATGTATAACCCGCAACTGGATGCTGACGGCAACTTGAAACACTTGCTGACCATTGAAGGCTTACCCAAGCGCATTTTGAATCAGATTTTAGACACGGCCGAGACCTTTGTCGGTGTCGCAGAGCGCGATATTAAAAAAGTGCCTTTGTTACGCGGTAAAACGGTTTGCAATATTTTCTTCGAAAATAGCACCCGCACCCGCACCACCTTCGAAATCGCTGCCAAGCGTTTATCGGCGGATGTGATTAACCTCAACGTAGGCACATCCAGCCAATCCAAAGGTGAAACCATTTTAGACACGGTGGATAACCTGATCGCCATGCATGCCGATATGTTTGTGGTGCGCCATGCGCAAAGTGGCGCGGCGCACTTCATTGCGCAGCATGTGCCTGATAATATCAGTGTGATCAATGCAGGCGACGGCCGTCACGCGCACCCCACGCAAGGCTTGCTGGATGTGTTTACCATACGCCGCTACAAGCCTGATATGCACAATCTGCGCGTGGCGCTGGTGGGTGATGTGCTGCATTCACGTGTGGCAAGAAGTGAAATCCATGCGCTAACTACCCTGGGCGTGCCGGAAGTGCGGGTCATTGCGCCTAAAACGCTATTACCGACCGGCATTGAAAAAATGGGCGTGCAAGTGTTTCATGATTTAAAAGCAGGCTTAAAAGATGTTGATGTGATCATGATGTTGCGGCTGCAAAACGAACGCATGAGCGGCGCCATGTTGCCTAGCGCGCAGGAGTATTTTAAAACCTTCGGCTTAACCCAGGACAAGCTCAAATTAGCTAAGGCTGATGCCATCGTTATGCACCCAGGCCCCATGAACCGCGGGGTGGAGATCGACTCCAGTGTGGCTGACGGCAGTCAATCGGTGATTCTGCCGCAGGTGACCTATGGTATTGCAGTGCGCATGGCGGTGATGGCACTTCTTGGTGGTGGTCAGTCCGCAGGCGCTGCTGCTGGCGGACTTTTAGGCTCCAGCTCTCCGTCAAGCCTACAAGCTGTTGGTGGCGGCAGTATGCCCGCACAAGGAAATAACGCATGAAAATCCATATCAAGAACGGTCATGTGATTGACCCCAAAAACAATATCAATGCTAAACAGGATGTGTATATTGCCGCGGGAAAAATCGTCGGTATTGGCAGCAAGCCAGCCGACTTTGCCGCCAATCAAACCATCGATGCGGCAGGATTAACCGTTAGCCCGGGCTTTGTGGATTTAAGCGCACGCTTGCGCGAACCTGGCTCAGAATATTCTGCGACACTAGTAAGCGAGCTGCATGCCGCCGCCGCCGGTGGTGTCACCAGCCTGGCCTGTACGCCCGACACCCAACCGGTGCTGGATGAGCCGGGCTTGGTTGAGATGCTCAAGCATCGCGCCAAGCAAATCAATCTTGCGCACGTGTATCCACTGGGTGCGCTGACGCGGCAGCTAAATGGCAAACTACTGACAGAAATGTGCAAACTGACCGAAGCTGGCTGTGTAGGCTTTAGCCAGGCAGACAGTGCGATCACCGACACCCAGGTGTTATGGCGCGCGTGTGAGTATGCGGCTACGTTTGGCTACACCTTATTTTTACGTGCCGAAGACGAATACCTTGCCAAGAACGGCGTTGCACACGATGGTGAAATGGCGAGCAGGCTTGGTTTAAAAGGCATTCCTGCAGCAGCGGAGGGCTTGGCGATTGCCAGCATTTTGCGTATTGCGCTGGAAACCAGCACCAAGGTCCATTTGTGCAGACTATCGACAGCTGAAGGCGTTGCACTGGTGCGCAATGCGAAAAAACAAGGCATACAAGTCACCGCGGATGTCAGCGCACAACACTTGCACCTGACCGATTTTGACATTGGCTATTTTAATACGCATGCCAACCTGAAACCGCCGCTACGTACCATGCGCGATAAGGAAGCACTAAGTGCAGGGCTAAAAGACGGTACCATTGACGCCGTCTGTTCTGACCATACACCGGTGAATGATGATGCCAAGCTGCTGCCATTTGCCGAAGCCGAAGCCGGTGCGACCGGCTTGGAACTATTGTTGCCACTGGCTCTAAAATGGGCTAACCAGCACAAGCTATCAGTGTCTGATGCAATCAGTAGAATCACCGCCCAGCCGGCAGCGATACTAGGTATAGCGGGCGGCCACCTGGGTATCGGTAGCGATGCGGATATTGCTATTTTTGACCCGGATCAGGTATGGACAGTCACACCAGGCCAATTAACCAGCCAAGGCAAAAACACACCCTTTTTGGGAATAGAAATGATGGGGAAAGTGCAATACACTCTTCTTCATGGGCAAATCACCTATCAAGCACGCCATTAATTAAAGCATTGCCTAGCACTGTTAATTTTTATGATTGATAGTGTCGCTATCGGACAAATACTTGACGTTTTTTAAAAAGGGGCCGATAGTCATTACACTGTAGTAAAGTTTTGTAGTAACGCGCTGTTTCGTTTCAATCATCATTTTATTGGGGAGTAAAAATGAGTGCTTTCTTTAGTACCTTGTCATGCTGCTGGTTCTGGCTACTTTTAGGCTTTTTATTAGGCTGGTTACTCAACCGCTGGCTGTGCAAATGTTGCTGCAAGCCTAACGATACTATCGCGGATAAAACGCCCGCAGCAAAACCAGTGAGCGCTCCTAGCAAATTAGCCGAAGCGCCTGCATTATCCGAAGCGCCTGCACCTGCCCAAAAACCTCAACCTGCAAAAGCCGCTACCGTTAAAGCTGCTACTACTCCAGCTGCCACCGTGATTGATCTGGCAGCAGCAAAAGCAGCCGGTTTTGCACTTAAGAATGCCAACGACTTAACCATCGTTGAAGGCATTGGCCCCAAAATCAACGAGTTATTGCACAACAATGGCATTAAAACCTTTGCTGCACTAGCTGGCGCAACGGTACCGCAGGTGCGCGCTATTTTAGATAGCGGCGGTTCCCGCTTCCGCATTGCCAACCCCGGCACCTGGGCACAGCAAGCAGCGCTAGCGGCTGAAAACAAATGGGCCGAGCTTAAAAAACTGCAAGATAAGCTTTCTGCCGGCGTTAAAAAATAATTGGGAGGAGTCATGCTATGAATCATCAATCTACGCATCACCAACCCAGTTATAACTTATGGACATGGGTTGTGGCTATCTTGCTTGCACTGGTTTTGCTGTGGATGCTACTGACAGGTCGCGGACCATCAAACGCCTGCTGTGGCCATACCGCAGAAACAGCTCCTGTAGCTATGCCGGCAGAGCCAATGTCCAACGCCAACGCAGCATTCAGCTTTAATGCAGGCAGCGACGGCTTTAGCAGCAGCGGTGACGGAAGCAAAGTAGCCTGGCTGCCGCAATCGGCTGCACTAAGCGGCATTTTAGGCAGTGACGGCTTAAGCCTGCAAGGTGATGATAAAAATGTGGTGCTCACCGGCACTGTGGCTAGCGATGCTATCAAACAACGAAAAGGCGCTGATTTGCAGGCGTTCTTTGGTCCTGATGTGGTCATTGATAATCAGCTGGTGGTACAAACGACCGAAAGCGCAGTGGCGGCTGATTCACCGCCTGCACCAATTAAGCTGTATTTTGATTCAGGAAAAACCACGCTACCCGCTGATGCAAGCATCAGTTTAGCGGCGATTATTGATTGGCTGAAAACACACCCTGAATCGAAAGCCATTCTTTCTGGCTATCACGACCCAAAAGGCAATAAAGCCTTTAATGAAGAATTGGCAAAACAGCGTGCCGAGTCAGTTGAGAGCGCCCTTGAACAGGCGGGAATTGATGAAGAAAGAGTCGATAAGCGCAAGCCACAAAGCGTGGATGGTGGTGCGGATTTAACTGAAGCGAGACGTGTGGAAGTATCGATTGAGTAATCTGTATCAGTAGTTGCTGCTGTATACAAACATAAAAAAAGCCGGTGCATGCACCGGCTTTTTTGATCCTGTTTAGCAAGAATTACTTACACGATACCTAAATGATCCAAGCCGGAAGAGACGTCTTTATCGTGCGCGCCTTTGCCGTGCAATTTGATTTTAAGCCGTATATCGTTGACTGAATCCGCATTTTTAAGCGCATCTTCATAACTGATGGCGCCCGACTCATGCAAATCAAATAAAGCCTGGTCAAATGTTTGCATGCCAATTTCACGCGAACGTCCAATGATCTCTTTAATCTCATGCACATCGCCTTTAAAGATCAAGTCAGAAATCAGCGGCGAATTAATCATAATTTCAATGGCAGCCGCGCGGCCGATACCATCACTTTTAGGAATCAAACGCTGCGAAATAAACGCACGCGTGTTCAGTGATAAGTCCATTAGCAACTGATGGCGACGCTCTTCCGGGAAAAAGTTGATAATGCGATCCAGCGCCTGGTTGGTACTATTGGCATGCAAGGTTGCCATGCATAGGTGACCGGTTTCCGCAAATGCGATCGCATAATCCATGGTTTCGCGATCGCGGATTTCGCCAATCAGGATCACGTCCGGCGCCTGGCGCAAGGTGTTTTTAAGCGCAATATGCCAATTTTCGGTGTCTACCCCAACTTCACGCTGGGTAATGATGCAGTTTTTGTGATCGTGCACAAACTCAACAGGATCTTCAATGGTAATAATATGGCCATAGCTATTTTCATTACGGTAACCAATCATAGCCGCCAAGGAAGTGGATTTTCCTGAGCCAGTACCGCCGACAAAAATCACCAAACCACGCTTGGTCATGGCGATATCTTTTAACACTTCTGGCAAGCCCAAGTCTTCGAATTTAGGGATCTTGGTGGCAATGGTCCTGAATACCAAGCCCACAGAACCGCGCTGCACAAAGGCATTCACCCTGAAACGCGCAACGCCGGGCAGGCCAATAGCAAAGTTACATTCACTGCTGGCATCGAACTCCGAGGCTTGCTTGTCGTTCATAATGGAACGGGCGATTTCGCGTGCTTGCTGCGCAGACAATACTTGCTGGCTAATGGGTGTCATTTTGCCATCAATCTTCATCGCTGGCGGAAAGCCGGCGGTAATGAACATATCCGAAGCTTTTTTGCCAATCATTAAGCGCAGTAAATCAAATACAAATTTTTCGGCCTGGCCTTTTTCCATCATGCTTTCCTAGCGTTTAATAATTAAAATTACCCAATAATCGATTCTTTGTTTGATGCTTTGCTGCGCGCCTCATTGGCTGAGATAATGTTGCGACGCACCAGGTCTTGCAGGTTCTGGTCTAATGTCTGCATGCCAATGTTCTGGCCGGTTTGAATCGCAGAATACATTTGTGCCACCTTGTTTTCGCGAATCAGGTTACGAATCGCCGGTGTACCGATCATGATCTCATGCGCCGCCACGCGGCCCTGCTCATCCTTGGTTTTACACAGGGTTTGCGAAATAACGGAGCGTAATGATTCAGACAACATTGAGCGCACCATTTCTTTTTCTGCCGCCGGGAACACGTCCACAATACGGTCTACGGTTTTAGCCGCCGAACTGGTATGCAAGGTACCGAATACCAAATGGCCGGTTTCTGCAGCGCTTAATGCCAGGCGAATCGTTTCCAGGTCGCGCATCTCGCCCACTAGAATCACATCCGGGTCTTCACGCAGGGCTGAGCGCAAGGCGTTTTGGAAAGACAGCGTATGCGGCCCTACTTCACGCTGGTTGATCAGGCATTTCTTAGAGGTATGCACAAATTCGATTGGGTCTTCTACCGTCAGGATATGGCCCATTTCGTTTTCGTTGATGTAATCCACCATGGCCGCCAGGGTAGTCGATTTACCAGAGCCGGTAGGCCCTGTGACCAGCACGATACCGCGCGGCGTATTGGCAATGTCTTTGAAAATCGCCGGGCAATTGAGTTGCTCCAGCGTTAGAATTTTAGAGGGAATGGTACGGAAAACCGCACCGGAACCACGATTATGATTAAACGCATTGACGCGGAAGCGCGCCAGATTAGGAATTTCAAACGAGAAATCGCATTCCAGGGTTTCTTCATACACCTTGCGTTGCCCGTCGTTCATGATGTCATACACCATGCCGTGCACCTGGGTGTGATCAAGCGCCGGAACATTGATTTTGCGAATGTCACCATGCACACGAATCATCGGCGGCAAACCCGCTGACAGATGCAAATCCGATGCTTTATTCTTAACCGAAAAGGCCAGTAAATCTGAAATATCCACGTGCGGCTCCTGCTATAATATGGACTTGCATTAGCGTTTAATCTATAAATTATCACTATTAATAAGTTACATTAAACAAATTACTTAAACTGTTTGAATTATGACCATAATTGCGGATTCCTTGCAAGCGATTCAAGTAAAAATTCATGCAGCCTTACGCTCTGCAAACCGCCTTGACGATGTACAACTGCTTGCGGTCAGCAAAGCACAAACGGCCGATAAACTGCGCGAAGCCTATTTGAATGGGCAGCGTTTGTTTGGTGAAAATTACGTGCAAGAGGCAATCACCAAGCAGCAGCAATTAAGTGATTTGAATATTGAATGGCATTTTATTGGCCCGATTCAAAGTAACAAAACGCAGCTGATCGCCCAAAACTTTGATTGGGTGCACTCTGTAGACAGGCTCAAAATCGCACAGCGTTTATCGGATGCCAGGCCCAGCACACTAGCCGCCCTAAATGTTTGCATTCAAATAAACAGCAGCCTTGAAGCGACCAAAAGCGGCGCCGAATCAGCCGAAGCGGCTGCGCTAGTGGCGGCGATTGACAAGCTACCCAATTTAAAATTACGCGGCGTAATGTCGATTCCAGCGCCTGCCAGCGAATACGCCATGCAGCGTGCACAATTTAAAATCGTATCCGATACTTTTAACCGCCTGAAGCAGCAGGGATTCATGCTGGACACGCTATCCATCGGCATGTCGGATGACTATGTTGCAGCGATTCACGAAGGTGCTACCATAGTACGTATTGGTTCTGCCATATTTGGCGCACGGCCAGCAATATCAACTCAATGAGAATAATTTAAATGAAACTGGCTTTTATTGGCGGCGGCAACATGGCATATGCCTTGATTGTGGGCTTAAAGAACAAAAATGTAACCATGTCCGATATCGTCGTCGTGGAACACGATGTCAGTAAATGGGCCGCACTGGAACAACTGGGTGTGCAAGTAAGTGCAGACCTGAGCATGGCTGTGGATTGCAGCGCCATTGTGTTGGCGATCAAGCCGCAGCAATTATCCGCCCTAGCAAAAACCTTAACGCCGCTATTACCTGCGAATGCGGCCAGGCAACCCTTGATTATTTCAATAGCGGCAGGCATTCGCTTGATGGACTTAAGCCGCTGGCTGGGCGGCTATCCAATCATTGTGCGCGCCATGCCTAATACGCCAGCGCAGATTCAAGCAGGCGTCACGGGCTTATATGCCTTACCGCATGTTTCCAAAAAACATGTCGCGCTAGCCGACCAAATACTAAAAGCGGCGGGCAGCACTATCTGGCTGGACTCTGAAGAAAAACTGGATGCGGTTACCGCTATTTCCGGCAGTGGTCCTGCTTATGTGTTTTATTTTATAGAGGCTTTGCAAGCGGCTGCGTTGAATTTAGGCTTAAATGAACAGCAGGCCAAAGAACTCAGCATTGCCACTTTTAAAGGCGCCAGCTTGTTGGCCGATGCCAGTACAACGCCGATTGAAACCTTACGTATGCAAGTGACCTCAAAAGGTGGTACAACGGAACAAGGCGTATTGAGCCTGCAAAACTCAGAGGTGAAACAAGCCATTATGCTGGCGGCGCAAAAAGCCTGTGAGCGCGCAAACACCCTGGGTAACGAATTAGGCAAAGACTAGTCTTTAAACTCATCATCATAATTAGGCTTCTATCGACATGCTAAGCAGCGCACTACAATTTTTACTGACCACGGTTTTAAATTTACTGACTTTGGTATTTCTGCTGCGTTTTTTTATGCAGCTTTTAAGGGCGCCGTTTAATAATCCATTAGGGCTGATGGTGATTACTCTGACCGATTTTGCCGTTAAACCGGTGCGCAGAATCATTCCCAGCTTTAAAAAAATCGATCTATCCACTTTGTTGCTGGCTTTAGTCACGCAATTACTATTGCAAATCAGCCTGCTCCTGTTACGCAATTTCCCGTTATTTGTAGCGGGAGAAACCGCCTGGCTTGGTTTTATTGGCTTAAGTTTTTTAGGTGTATTGCGCAGCGCTTTAGATGTGTTCTTTTATGCTATTTTGTTACAAGTGATACTCAGCTGGGTAAACCCGCACTCGCCTTTTGCGGGCGTTTTAGATATTTTGACAAGGCCGATTTTAAGCCCAATCCGCCGTTTGATCCCAAGCACAAACGGCTTGGATTTCTCACCCTTGGTTGCCTTGATTTTGCTACAAATGGTGAATATTTCAGTGTTTAAAACCTTGGAAATGCAGTTATCAGCGCTTTTTTAAACGGCTAAAACCTATAAGAATTAAATACTTAAGAGGGCGAAGATAATAAATGTTTACAGTTTACATTGTGCACAAACCGGATAGGCTTTAACTTAATCCTTATAATATCCGCATGATTACGCAAATCTTTGAAGCGAAAGTTCAAGAGTACCAGCAATGGCGTAGTACGCTCAGCCAAACCATTATGGACTATCGCGATTGGTTGGCGAAAAGCCCGTATAGCGATACGATTCAAGAGCTGCGGCTTTTTGATATTTTAGAAATGCTAAAACGCGACCAGCTGGTGCTGGCGTTTTTGGCGGAGTTCTCCCGCGGCAAAACCGAGTTGATCAATGCCTTGTTTTTTGCCGATTTCCTCCAGCGCATGCTGCCCAGTGAGCCCGGCCGCACCACTCTGTGCCCTACCGAATTTTTGTGGGATGCCAGCGAAGAGCCTTGTATCAAATTGTTGCCCATCGGCACGCGTGCCAGCGATGATTCGCTGACTTATTTAAAAGCCAACAGCAATACATGGCAAAAATTCAGGCTAGACATGGATGCACCCGCTGAAATGCAGGCTGTTCTGCTTAAGTTAATTGAACAAAAAGAAGTGACAGCAACTGAGGCTCAAACCTTGGGCCTGTTTAATCCACAAGATGGCGGCAGCGAGAATGGGCTTGGCGCATCCGGTATATTGAAAATTCCGGCCTGGCGGCACGCAATAATCAATTACCCGCATCCATTACTCAAAAGTGGCTTGGTGGTGATTGATACCCCTGGCTTGAACACACAGGGTGTAGAACCGGAGCTTGCACTCAATATTATCCCGAATGCCCACGCAGTGTTGTTTTTAACGGCAACCGATACCGGTATTACGCAATCGGATATCCAGATTTGGAATAGCTTTATTAAAGGCCGTACCAAATATAAGTTGGTGGTATTAAACAAAATTGATATGTTGTGGGATGCGCTAAAATCACAGCAGGACGTCGCTAACGAGATTGCCAAGCAAATCAATATAACGGCCCATCAGCTTAGTGTTTCAGCCGATAGCGTATTTGCGATTTCGGCGCAAAAAGCACTGGTTGCCAAAATTAAAAACGATGATGCGCTGCTTAAGCAAAGCGGCATTCTTGAGCTGGAAACCGTACTCGGCAACCAGATGATACAGGCTAAACATGAAATTTTAGGCCGCACAATCGCCAGTGAATGCAGCGAAATGGTTAAAGCGTCGCGCAAAATCTTGCAACAGCAACTGAACAGCCTGCGCACGCAGGCCGATGAGCTTCGTGGCCTAAAAGGTCAAAATATTGATGCCTCTAAATATATGCTGGCAAAAGTGGTTGCTGATCGAAAGCGCTACGAGCTGTCTATTCCCACGTTCAATAGTGCAAATGACAAAATCAGCCTGATAGGCAAAAAACTGTTGCGGCATTTAAGTCCCGCTTATATTGAAAGCTCGCTTGCAGCCAGCCGCAAGGAAATGGGCGACAGCTGGACCACAGTGGGCTTGAACAAAGGCATGCGCAACCTGATGAAGCAGGCGAACGAGCTGGCCGCCCATGTTTCAACAGAAAGCCAGGATATCAAACTAGTTGCCGATAGCATTTACCAGGTGTTTGAATCCAAACATGGCTTTGTGGCATTTAATCCGCCGTCACTGGATATGTCTAACTTTATCGACAATATGCAAGCGCTGGAAAAAATCACCAACAATTTCTGCACCGATCCTATCAACGTGCTCACCGAAAAACATTTTTTGATCCGCAAGTTTTTCTTAGGGCTTGGTGCACAAGCGCGTGCGATTTTTGCCCAGGCAGAAAAAGACTGCCAGCATTGGCTGGAAAACGTATTGATGACGCTGAAAAATCAAATGGCAGAACGAAAAGCCAGCCTGGATCAACGCTCTAAAAACCTGATGCAGGCCAAAACCAGCGCAGAAACGCTGGATAATCAACTTGCTTTGGTTGAAGCAGAATATGCAGCCCTGCTAAAACAAGGGCAAAACCTGGATGTGATGTTGTTGCAGTTGATTAAAACCATCAAGCCCGCCATCAAAACCAGTTTGGCAAAAAGCAATGAAACGCCGCCAGAAAAAGACCCTCAACCCGCGCCAATGCCAACGTTAAACCTGGCTTCTCCAACCGCGCTTTAAGCCATTACATTTTATTCCCAGCCGCTAATGCCTAAATCCAGATAATATCAAATGCTTCTTTGGCATACTGGCTGTCTGGCTGCAAGCTCACGCGTTTTTTAATAAAATCGGAAAGGTTGGCCAGGCTTTGCGATTCTTCATCCAGCAGCATATCAATCACTTGCGTGCAGGCAATCACCTTAAATTCTTTGGCGTTAAATTGTTTAGATTCACGCAGTAATTCGCGCATGATTTCATAACAGATGGTTTGCGCGGTTTTGTGCTCACCACGGCCCTGGCAGACATCGCAAGGCTCACACAGCAGATGCGCCAGACTTTCCCGGGTGCGTTTGCGCGTCATTTCCACCAGCCCCAGCGAGGTAAAGCCATTAACGCTAATGCGGGCACGGTCAAGGCTTACCGCTTTATTAAGCTCTTCCAATACGGTTTCGCGCTGGCTATCGGTATCCATATCAATAAAATCGATAATGATGATGCCGCCCAAATTCCTTAGGCGTAATTGGCGCGCAATGCATTGCACTGCTTCTAGATTGGTTTTGTATATGGTGTCCGATAGACTTTTACCGCTGACAAAGCTGCCCGTATTTACATCGACGGTGGTCAACGCTTCGGTTTGGTCAAAAATCAAATAGCCGCCCGATTTTAAATCCACTTTACGCGCCAGCGCACGCGTGATTTCAATTTCAATGCTATAGAAATCAAAAATCGGCCGCTCACCCTGGTAGTGATAAAGTGGTTTCACCGCTTTTGAAACGTATAAATCCGCAAACTCTTTTAGCTGTACATAGGTTTCTTTAGAATCGACGCGAATGCTCACCGTTTCATCATTCACCACATCGCGCAAAATGCGTCGCGGCAGGCTTAGATCGTAAAAAACCAATGAGCGCTCACCGGCAGATTGGCTATCGAGTTGGATCTTGGCCCATACTTTCTGTAAATAATCGATATCCGCCAACAGTTCGGCGTCGCTGGCGGTTTCTGACATGGTGCGGATAATAAAGCCGCCTGAGCGCTTTTCTGGCAACAAGCCCAGCAGGCGATTGCGCAGCATTTCGCGCTCTTCTTCGTCTTCAATGCGCTGCGAAACGCCAATATGATCTTGATGCGGCAAAAATACCAAAAAACGCCCGGCGATACTGACCTCGGTGGTCAAGCGTGCACCTTTGGTACCGATTGGCTCTTTAATCACCTGCACGATAATCGACTGGCCTTCGCGCAACACATCTTGAATCAAGCGTTCGGTCGGCGGCTCACCGTCAATATGGCATTCCATGATGTCTGCCACATGCAAAAAGGCGGCGCGCTGCAAGCCGATTTCGACGAAGGCGGATTGCATGCCAGGCAAGACACGGCACACCTTGCCGCGATACACATTACCCACAATACCGAGTGAAGAGCTGCGTTCAATATGCAGCTCTTGCGCGATGCCCTGCTCTAGCACGGCCACGCGTGTTTCCTGTGGCGTTACGTTGATTAATATCTCTTGTCCCAATTTGCTTACCCTGTTTTATTGTTTATATTCAAAAGCCCAACTTGTTGAGCAGCATGGCCGTTTCATACACAGGCAGACCCATCACCCCGCTGTAACTGCCATCAATACGTTTAATCCAATTTCCCGCCAAACCTTGTATGGCGTAGCTGCCTGCTTTGTCTTTATGTTCTTGAGTCGCAATATAAGCCCCTATCATAGCATCGCTAAGGGGCATCATCTCTACCAATGTGGTGCTAAGCGCCAACTCAATTTGCTGGTCAAAAACAAGGGCCACTGCGGTATATACCTGATGTTGCGTGCCCGATAGTTTTTTTAACATTTGCACCGCATCGGCATCGTCTACCGGCTTACCGAAAATGCTGTCGGCAAGCGCTACCGAGGTATCGGCTGCCAAAATGGGCATATCAACATGCTGCCCCTTCATCTGCCCCCGAATAGCCAGGGCCTTTTGTTTAGCCAGGCGCAGCACATAATCAGCCGGCGATTCCCCAGCCAGCTGCGATTCATCAATATCGGCTGGCATCACTACGCAATCAATCCCCATTTGCTTTAAAATTGCTACACGGCGGGGGCTTTGTGAAGCTAATATGACTTTTTGAAGATTCATCTGCATTGGTTTTTTGATTTAATTTAACACGGCTAATTTAATATAAACCATACTAACAAAGCCTTGCCGGTTCATAAACCTTAACCTCTCAATCTTGGACGAAAATCATGGATTTACTTAATCAAGACTTTGGCTATTTGCTTAAAATCACCATTGCACTGCTGGCGATTGTGAACCCTATCGGCAGCCTGCCTGTTTTTATTAGCGCCACCGATGGCTGGAGTAAGTCAGACCGCACCAAAACCGCGCGCACCGTGGCATTGACTGTATTTATTGTATTAAGTTTGGCCGCATTTATCGGTGATGGCATATTAAGTTTCTTTGGTATTTCCATCCCATCGTTTCAGGTAGGCGGCGGTATTTTGATTATGCTGATCTCTATTTCCATGATGCATGGCAAGCAAAGTGGCACGCGGCAAACCCTTGAAGAAGCGCAAAGCATGGCGGAGCGCGAAGTGATTGCCATCGTGCCACTAAGTATCCCGCTGTTGGCCGGGCCGGGGGCGATTTCCAGCATGATCCTGAGCGCGCAGCAGCAGCCTACTGTGCTTGGCCACCTGTCCTTGGTTATCCCTGTGCTATTGGTCAGCCTGGTCGTTTGGCTGGTGCTCAAACTTTCCTATAACATCACGCAACGGCTGGGCACCATCGGCATCAACATCATTACACGTTTGATGGGGCTAATTCTAGCCGCGATGGCGGTGGAGTTTATCGCGCATGGTTTAATTGGCCTATTTCCGCAATTAGCAAGCAGCTAGCGACCAATTGCATATTTTTAGGTAAAATAAGCGTCTAATCCAAAACAAAGCAATCTTGTGAAAAAACAACAATTTAAGCCTAACTCTACGGTCGCTGCCATCATTGAGCAGAACGGCAAGTTCTTGCTGGTAGAAGAAACCACCGACAGGGGCAACCGTTTTAACCAGCCCGCCGGGCATTTAGAAGATAACGAAACGCTATTGCAGGCAGTGATTCGCGAAACCTTAGAGGAATCCGCCTATGATTTTACGCCTAACGCGTTGTTGGGCGTTTACCACTGGAAACATCCGCATAACGATACGACTTATCTGCGCTTTGCCTTTATTGGGGAAGTAGGCGTGCATTACGAAAGCCAGGAATTAGACGATGGTATCATCCGCGCGGTGTGGATGAGCATAGATGAAATCCGCGAAAAAGCGGCATTGATGCGTAGCCCGCAGGTATTAACCTGTATTGAAGATTACTTAAGCGGAAAGAGCTTTCCGCTGGAAGTAATTACTAACTTATAGTTCAAAAAAATAGAGAATTCAACGCTTTAAGTCAGGCTAGGCGCGAAAATAACTGAATCGCGCAGCAGATGAATACTGTGTAAGCGATTAAATTTTTGTGAGTAATAACGTATGACAACAAGGTTTAAATTTTATGAGTAAGAAACGAGTTGTAGTGGGCTTATCCGGCGGTGTGGATTCATCCGTCACTGCCCTGCTATTAAAGCAGCAAGGCTATGACGTGGTCGGCCTTTTCATGAAAAATTGGGAAGACGACGATAACGATGAATACTGCTCATCCAAGCAAGACCTGATTGATGCGGTTTCAATTGCAGACAAGATCGGTATTGATATTGAGGCGGTAAATTTCAGCGCCGAATACAAAGACCGTGTATTTGCCAATTTTTTAAGTGAATACGAAGCGGGACGCACGCCGAACCCGGATATTCTGTGCAACGCTGAAATCAAATTCCGCGCATTTTTAGACCATGCCATGAGCCTGGGTGCCGACTTAATCGCCACCGGCCATTATGCGCAGGTACGCGAAAATCCCTTAAAACCAGGCCTGTTTCAATTGCTGAAAGCCGACGATGGCAGCAAAGACCAAAGCTATTTTCTGTATCGCCTCAACCAGGCGCAATTGAGTAAGACGCTGTTTCCATTGGGAAAATACCTGAAAACGGAAGTACGTGAAATCGCACGCCAGGCAGGCTTGATCAATGCAGAGAAAAAAGACTCGACCGGCATTTGCTTTATTGGCGAACGGCCATTCCAGGAGTTTCTACAACGTTATTTGCCCAAAAAGCCAGGTGATATCAGGAATGCCGAAGGCAAATTGGTGGGTCAGCATGATGGCTTGATGTATTACACACTGGGCCAACGCCAAGGCTTGAAAATTGGCGGCAGCCGCGATAGCAACGGTGAACCCTGGTTTGTGGCCGCAAAAGATATGCTAAAAAACGAGCTGATTGTGGTGCAGGGCCATGACCACCCGCTATTGCAAACCGATGGCTTGACCGCCAGCCAACTGACCTGGATCGACAATGAAGACCCAATTACCAATTGGGTCTACGCTGCCAAAACCCGTTACCGCCAGCCAGATGCACCCTGCGAAATTGATGCATTGGACAAGGAAAACGTGACGGTAAAATTTGGCCAGAAACAATGGGCTGTAACACCTGGTCAATCGGCGGTGGTGTATGAAAGCAATGTTTGCCTAGGCGGTGGCATTATCACCGCCGCAATATAATAGTTAAGTTCGGCGGCATTATCACCGCCGCCATTTAATTCAAAAGTTAGGTGGCGTTATTGTGCTGGTTTTTAAAGCAATTTAATGCCGCTTAATTTTTCTGCACAAACATCGCGCACAATGCGCGCCAGGTCTTTGGCGTAAGGTCGTGCCATCA
>JAZKEN010000003.1:48333-52985 GCA_040387035.1 Pseudomonadota bacterium
GCACAAACATCGCGCACAATGCGCGCCAGGTCTTTGGCGTAAGGTCGTGCCATCATTTGATTAGTGCCGATTGCATATAATTCGGACCATAGACCTTTAGCACCAATCGGTTTGGCTGCTACGTAATCGTGTTCTACATAGCTTTGGATGCCCCAGTTGGGTAATGCGGCCAAGCCGCGGCGGCTGGCGACTAGCTGCATAATCGCAATCGTCAACTCTGCGGTGCGGCGATTAAACGGGATATTGGCGGGCTTTAACACCTGGTGAATCACGTCAATACGCTCTTCAGGTACCGGGTAAGTGATCAGCGTTTCACCGCTAAAATGCTCTGCTAATATTCTTGTTTTATTGCGCAAAGCATGGTCAATAGGCAAAACCGCCATGATCTCGAATTTGAATAAGGGCAGATACTCTAGACTACCCCGCTTATTCGGTAAGCCACCAATCACCACATCCGCCTTGCCAGCATGCAACAATTGCCATGGATCGCTATGAAAACCGGCAACCAGGTCAATTTCCACCTCCGGCCAGGCGCGCCTGAATGCATCCATCACCGGTGTCAGCCAATCAAAGCAGGTATGGCATTCCAGTACGATACGCAATTCACCCGACTGATCGCTTTTCAGCCGAATCAAGTCACGCTCTGATTTTTCAATCAACGGTAACAATTCATTGGCCAGATCCAGCAAGCGCTGCCCGGCTGGGGTAAAACGCAAACCTTGCGCGCTACGCTGGAAAAGCGTGATGTCGTAGTGCGTTTCCAAGGCGCGTATTTGATGAGAGAGCGCTGACTGCGTCAAGAACACACGCTCAGCTGCCAAGCCAAGTTTGCTGGTTTCTGCAATGGCTTTTAGTGATTTGAGATGACGGATTTCCAGCATAAGCAATTACCTGTATGAATTTAATTCAAATTTATCACAAAAACTTTCGCTTTATTAAATTTTTTTGTCATTAGAGAATGCATGCCTTGTATTGATTGAAGATAATAAAATGACAACAAAAAACATTAAAGCCCATATCCTGGGTTATCCACGCGTAGGCGCAAAACGTGAATTGAAGTTTGCGCTGGAATCATTCTGGCGCAAAGAAACGACATCGGAACACTTGCAAAAAACAGCAGCAGAATTGCGCAAAACGCATTGGCAAAAGCAGCAGGATGCCGATTTAGCGTTTATCACCAGCAATGATTTTTCGCTATACGATCATGTGCTGGATCACACTGTTTTATTTGGTGCGCAACCAAAACGCTTTGCTAAATTGCCGTTTGGTGAAAAGACTATTTCGCCCGAAAACGCTTATTTCTCACTGGCACGTGGCAACTTGGAGCAGCCAGCAATGGAAATGACCAAGTGGCTGGATACCAACTACCATTACATCGTGCCGGAATTAAATGCGGACACGCAGTTTTCAATCAATGCGCATGATTTTTTAAGCCAGCTGGATGAAGCTTTGGCGCTCTCAAAAAACGTGAAGCCTGTATTGCTAGGCCCTGTCAGTTTTCTGTATCTGAGCAAAGCGCGTGGGGTTAATAAATTAGACTATTTAGATAGCCTGGCGGAGCAGTATGCCTATTTACTGCAAGAGCTGCATGCCAAAAAAATCGAATGGCTACAAATCGATGAGCCTATTTTTGCGCTGGATCTTGATGATGCCTGGCTAAAAGCGTTTGAGCGCGCTTATGCGCATTTTCGCACTTCGCACTTCCTTACTGGACGCCCCAAATTATTGCTGACGACTTATTTTGCCAATGTATCGCGCTATCAAGCCTTTATCACCCAATTGCCGATTGACGGCATACATATCGATTGCGTGCGGGCACCAGAGCAATTAGGGCCGTGGGTTAATGCTATCCCTAGTTATTGGGTATTATCGGCTGGCATCATCGATGGCCGCAATATCTGGCGTACCGATTTAGATAAAGCGCTAGCCCTTTTACAGCCATGGGTACAAAGGCTGGGTGAGCGCCTATGGATTGCGCCTAGCTGCTCTTTGCTACACACGCCGGTTACATTAGCGCATGAGGTGAATTTAGATGCGGAGATTAAATCCTGGTTAGCATTTGCCGATGAGAAACTAAATGAATTGCACATTATCACCAAAGCGTTGAATGGCGGCGCTGATTCTGTCGCAAATGAATTGGTGATTTCACGCGCGGCGATCACTGCTCGTCAGCATTCGTTACGCGTTCATCATCTGGATGTGAAAGAGCGTATCAAAAACTTGGTCAATGTGAATGAAAACCGCACAAACAAATTTGATAATCGCCAAATCATTCAACGCGCAAGATTGAATCTACCTTTATTACCTACCACAACGATAGGCTCCTTCCCGCAAACTCCTGATATCCGCGCCAGCCGTGCCGCCTTTAAAAAGGGTGAAATCAGCCAGGCCAAATATGATGCCGATATGGAATCACACATTGCTTATGCGATTAGCCAGCAAGAAGAAATTGACCTGGATGTATTGGTGCATGGAGAAGCCGAGCGCAACGATATGGTGGAATTTTTCGGTGAGCAACTGGCAGGCTATGTATTTACCCAAAATGGCTGGGTGCAAAGCTATGGTTCGCGTTGCGTGAAACCACCTGTCATTTATGGTGATGTACACAGACCCAACGCGATGACAGTGGATACGGCACGTTTTGCGCAATCGCTTTCTGCACGCCCTGTAAAAGGCATGCTGACAGGCCCAATCACCATGCTGCAGTGGTCATTTGTGCGCGATGACCAGCCACGCGAAACCACCGCTTTGCAATTGGCACTCGCGATACGCGATGAAGTGGATGATTTGCAAAAGGCGGGTATTGCGATCATCCAGATTGATGAGCCCGCATTGCGTGAAGGCTTGCCTTTACAGAAATCCGCCTGGGCACACTATTTGGGTTGGGCAGTACGCGCATTCAAGCTTTCCGCCAGCGTAGCGCGCGACGATACCCAGATTCATACGCATATGTGTTATGCCGAATTTAACGATATCCTGCCAGCGATTGCTGCCATGGACGCCGATGTGATTACCATTGAAACATCGCGCTCGGCCATGGAATTGTTGGATGGCTTTGGTGAATTTTCATACCCGAATGAAATTGGCCCTGGCGTTTATGATATTCACTCGCCACGAGTGCCAAGCATTGAAGCCATGGAAAAACTGGTCAGGCGCGCGTTTGAAGTGATTCCGGCAGAACGTTTGTGGATTAACCCTGATTGCGGCTTAAAAACGCGTGGTTGGGATGAAACGAAACTGGCTTTGCAAAACATGGTAACTGTAGCTAAAAGCTTGCGTGAGCAACTGGCTTAATCTTGTTCTATTTCCTTTTGTTCATCTAGCCTAATCTTATCTAATCTGTCATTCCCGCGAAGGCGGGAATCCAGACAAACCTCAATTTATCGTCAGTTTATTCATTGCTAAAATGCAACACCACATTTTTAGCAATCGCTAAAAAAACAAAATACATACACCACCAGCAGCAAGAATACTAATTTAGATGTGGTTACTAACTGGATTCCCGCCTGCGCGGGAATAACGATTTTAGAGTTGCAAAAAAAAATATATATAAAACAATCATGTAAAAAATAAATTTAAAATATAATCAATATATAGTGTTTTTATGTTGAACTTCCACTTTATATTGCGTTATAGTGTGGTCACACGGTTCTTACGTTTTAATCAAAAGGTAAGATAAAAGGGAATATGGTGCGCTGGTTAATTAACTTAAACAGCAATGCCAAAGCTGCCCCCGCAACTGTAATCAGAGAATTATTTTGTAATCACTGCCACTGAAGCAATTTGGGAAGGCTAACAAAATAATGATGACCTGAAAGCCAGGAGACCTGCCGTGTGACTTTTTTGCGTTCTACCGGATATTAAAAGCCAGAAAAAGCGCAAAACTATTTTTATAACGTTTGAGGCGGGGTGTCCTCGGCAGATGGAAGTGCGCTTGATTAATAAGCCGCTTCCCTTGCTGGTCTTTAAAGTCGTTCTCAATTGATAAGAGAATGAGCACTTTAAAGCGTACCTGCCCTTTATTTAAAGGGAAAAATTCACATGGATGATATCAGACCATCTGTTCACGAAACTCTGCTGCCTACGCTGCAAGTCATACGCCGTAACGGCGCGGCGGTAGAATTTAATTTAGACAAAATCGCTATTGCAATTACCAAAGCATTTTTGGCGGTCGAAGGCAATCAAAGCGTAGCTTCTGCGCGTGTGCGTGATCAAGTGGCTATTTTGAGCCAACTGGTGAATAACGCATTGATGCGCCGCTTACCTGCTGGCGGCTCCATCCATATTGAAGATATCCAGGACCAGGTGGAATTAGCGCTGATGCGCAATGGCAATCACGATGTAGCACGTGCTTACGTGCTTTACCGTGAAAAGCGCAATGCAGAGCGTGCGGCTGAAAAAGCAGTAAGCGCAGAGCCTGTACATACGCTAAATGTGAATATCGACGGCAAACTAACCCCGCTGGATATCGCAGAACTCAACAAGATGGTGGCTGAAGCCTGCTTAAACCTAGGTAATGCTGTAGACCCGAATGTTGTAGTTGAGCAAGCCGTACGCGACCTATACGATGGCATCCCGTTTACAGAAGTCTATAAGGCGCTGATTTTATCGGCACGTAGCCTGATTGAAACAGAACCCGCATACAACTATGT
>JAZKEN010000003.1:53085-56073 GCA_040387035.1 Pseudomonadota bacterium
AATAAAGACCGCGATTTTCAATTCGGCTACCTGGGCATTCAAACTTTATACGACCGCTACTTTTTACATATTGAAGAGCGCCGTATCGAATTACCGCAAATCTTCTTTATGCGTGTAGCGATGGGCCTTGCGATTAACGAAATCGACCGCGAAGCACGTGCAATCGAATTCTATAACGTATTGAGCACATTCGACTTTATGAGCTCAACGCCGACTTTATTCAACGCCGGCACCTTGCATTCACAGTTGTCATCTTGCTACCTTACGACGGTCAACGACGATCTTGAAGGCATCTATCAAGGCATCAAAGAAAACGCACTGTTGCAAAAATACGCAGGCGGTTTAGGCAACGACTGGACGCCTGTGCGCTCACTGGGCGCGCGTATCAAAGGCACTAACGGTAAGAGCCAGGGTGTGATTCCATTCCTGAAAGTGGTGAATGACACGGCTGTGGCAGTTAACCAAGGAGGCAAACGCAAAGGCGCAGTTTGCGGCTACCTAGAAACCTGGCACCTGGATATCGAAGAGTTCTTGGACTTACGCAAAAATACCGGCGATGACCGCCGCCGTACGCATGATATGAATACCGCGCACTGGATTCCGGATCTGTTTATGCGTCGTGTCACAGAAGCGGGCGAGTGGACATTGTTCTCGCCTTCTGACGTACCGGACTTGCATGATAAATACGGCAAAGCATTTGAAACCGCTTATGTGGAATATGAGCGCCGAGCAGATAATGGTGAGATCAAGCTATTCAAGAAAATCCCTGCCCTGCAAATGTGGCGCAAGATGCTTTCTATGCTGTTTGAAACTGGCCATCCTTGGATCACTTTTAAAGACCCATGCAATATCCGTTCACCTCAGCAGCATGTGGGAGTGGTGCATAGCTCTAACCTTTGTACGGAAATCACCCTGAATACTTCCTATACAGAAATCGCCGTTTGTAACTTGGGTTCTGTTAACTTATTACAGCATTTAACCGAAGTTAACGGCAAGTTAGTGCTAGATAATGACAAGTTGCAGGCAACCATCAAAGTAGGCATGCGCATGCTGGATAACGTGGTGGATATTAATTTCTACCCTGTTGGCAAGGCGCGCAACTCCAACACACGCCACCGCCCTGTTGGCATGGGCATCATGGGCTTCCAGAATTGCCTGCATGCAATGCGTATCCCTTACGCCAGCATGGAAGCGGTGGAATTTGCAGACCGTGCAATGGAAGCGGTTTGTTACAACGCCTACTACGCTTCTACTGTGCTGGCAGAAGAACGCGGCCCCTACTCCAGCTTTAAAGGCAGTCTATGGGATCAAGGCATCTTGCCCTTAGATACATTAGATTTGTTGCTATCTGAGCGCGGCGGCAATGTTGAAGTCGATAGAAGCAAAACGCTGGATTGGGATGGCTTGAGAACCCGCATTCAAAAAGTCGGCATGCGTAACTCTAATTGCGTGGCAATTGCACCGACGGCAACGATTTCCAATATCGTCGGCGTATCCGCCAGCATTGAGCCGGAATACCAAAACTTATACGTTAAATCTAACCTGTCCGGCGAGTTCACGATTGTGAATGAGCAATTGGTGATTGACCTGAAAGCGCGTGGCTTATGGGATACGGTAATGGTATCCGACCTGAAATATTTTGATGGCTCATTGCAGAAAATAGACCGCATACCAGCCGACTTAAAACAGCTTTATGCCACCGCATTTGATGTTGACCCGACATGGCTGATTGAAGCGGCTGCACGTCGCCAGAAGTGGATAGACCAGGCGCAATCTCTGAACCTGTACTTTGCTGTGCCGTCTGGCAAAAAACTCAATGACACCTATTTACTGGCTTGGCAGCGCGGCTTAAAAACCACTTACTACCTGCGCTCACTAGGTGCAACCGCGGCTGAGAAATCGACTGGCTCCGGTGGTGAATTGAATGCGGTTTCGGCTGGCAGCAATACGCCTGAAGAGGCGCCAAAAATGTGTTCAATAGACAATCCAGAGTGCGAATCTTGCCAATAATGTAAAAACTCTTGATTCGTCATTCCCGCGCAGGCGGGAATCCATTTTTAACAATGTTTGAATAAACATAATTATTTGAATTTTAAGCATTTAAAGTCAACTTGGATTCCCACTTCCGCGGGAATGACGATGTTAAGTAAGGTTTTTAAATCGAAAGAATTAAGGAAAAATAAATATGCTTTCTTTTGAAGATGAAGTTTACGTAGAACCAGCTGCAGAAAAGTTGGCAGTGGTAGAAACACCCGTAATTAAAGCTGTATCAACAGCAGCTAATCAACCATCCATCTCAGGCCGTGTCAATGCCTCTGATAAACGCATGATCAATGGCCAGACCGATGTCAATCAACTGGTGCCTTTCAAATACCACTGGGCCTGGGATAAATACCTGGCCGGTTGCGCCAACCACTGGATGCCGCAGGAAGTTTCCATGAGCCGTGACATTGCGCAGTGGAAAGACAGCACGGCATTGACCGATGACGAACGCTTGATCGTCAAGCGTAACCTGGGCTTTTTTACCACGGCTGACTCACTAGCCGCAAACAATATCGTACTAGGCACCTACCGCCATATCACCGCGCCAGAATGCCGCCAGTACTTGCTGCGCCAGGGATTTGAAGAAGCCATCCATACCCATGCCTATCAATATATTGTAGAAAGCCTGGGCCTGGATGAGTCTGAGGTATTCAATGCCTACCAGGAAGTCGCCAGCATTAAAGCCAAGGATGACTTCTTGATTCCATTCATCAATATCCTGACCGATCCGGACTTTAGAACCGGCACGCCGGAAGCAGATCAGCAATTACTCCGTTCATTAATCGTGTTCGCCTGCATTATGGAAGGCTTGTTTTTCTACGTCGGTTTTGTGCAAATTTTAGCCTTAGGCCGCCAAAACAAAATGCAGGGCGCGGCAGAGCAATATCAATACATCCTGCGTGACGAATCCATGCACTGCAATTTTGGTATCGATGTCATTAATAC
>JAZKEN010000003.1:56173-104137 GCA_040387035.1 Pseudomonadota bacterium
ACATCCTGCGTGACGAATCCATGCACTGCAATTTTGGTATCGATGTCATTAATACGATCAAGCTAGAAAACCCGCATTTATGGACAGCGCAATTCCGTGAGGAAATCAAAGGACTAATCCAGCATGGCGTTGAGTTGGAATATCAATACGCAGAAGCCACCATGCCGCGCGGTGTATTGGGCTTAAATGCCACCATGTTCAAGGAGTATCTGCGTTTTATTGCTAACCGCCGCTGCACTCAAATTGGCCTGGATGTGCTATACCCCGGCGCGACCAATCCATTCCCATGGATGAGTGAGATGATGGACTTGAAAAAAGAGAAGAACTTTTTTGAAACCCGCGTGACGGAATACCAGACAGGCGGCGCTTTAAGCTGGGATTAATGTCACTTTAATTTGTAGCGGAGTATACTGGGGTAAATATATTGGAGAAATCGTTAGATTTATATTACTCATATGGCATACATACAAAGAGATGCAGAAGGAAAGATAATCGCAACCAGTACTTCTGAGAATTTTGGCGCTGGCTGGTCTTATATCGAAGACGGTGCCAAAGAGTATATTGAATTTTTAGAAAATATTTTGATTAAAAATTCACCCTTTCGCGAAAGTGATTTACAGCTAGCGCGCGTTCTTGAAGATTTGATCAATATTCTGATTGAAAGGGATGTTATTCGATTTACCGATCTGCCGCCTGCTGCTCAAAAACGGCTTAACGACAGGCAAATGTTGCGAAAAAAAACGCAACTATCAACCCTGGTAGACGACGCTGTATTTAAAATTTAAACAAACTATGCCACGGGCATGGTTTGTTTAAAGCTGGGGCGCTTCACCAGGAGGCTGTAATGCTTGGCCAGGTTAGGAAATTTATCTTGCCATTGCAAATGCTTAAAGCGCAAGTCGATGTAGCCCAGCATACTACCCAGTGCAATATCAGCAACGCTGAACGTCTCATTCACGCACCACTTTTTCTTGGTGATATCCAGATTAAGCACTTCTAAACCCAGCAATACTTTGCCTAATTGCTTGTCAATATTAGCCTGTAATTGCTGCGCAGGCTCCCTGCGACTCTCTTGCATGGCGCTGATGGCTGCATCACATATGCCATCCGCCAAGGCTTCCCAGCGGCGCGTCATCATTTTGCTGGTGTTGTCTTGCGGAATCAAATGAGTTCCTGGTGCGCGGTTATCTAAATACTCGACAATCACTTTTGAGTCATACACGCTGTCGTTATCGTCTAAAACCAGCACCGGCACTTTGCCAAGCGGGTTATAGTTTTTAACCGGGCAATCGGCATCGGCCAGCACCACTTCCTGCAGCTCAATATCAATATGCTTTTCTAAGGCAACAATACGCACTTTGCGGGCATAAGGACTATTTGGTGTATATAAAAGCTTCATATTGGGTTTTGATTTAATTGGAATTAGTATAAAAAGACTAAAGCAGATTAGCAATTAAATTGCATTATAATAGATTTATGCTAACACCTCTATTTACACAACATTATCCACGCGGATCAACCGCATTCAATGGCTTAGTTGCGCAAGATGTGAAACGCGCACTGGATGAAGACATTGGCACTGGCGATTTAACCGCAACCTTGATCCCTGCCGACAATATAGCATATGCCACCATTATCACGCGGCAAGATGCCATCATCTGTGGCATTGACTGGGCAAATGCATGCTTTCTAGCCATGGATGCAGACATTAAAATAAAATGGCTGGTGAATGAAGGTGAAAAAATTTCAGCGAACCAGTTGCTGTGTGAACTTTCGGGTAATGCACGTGCCTTATTAACCGCTGAGCGATGCGCGCTCAATTTTTTACAGCTTATGTCTGCGGTTGCCACGCAAACCCGCAAATTCGTGATGGCGGTTTCCGGCACCAAAGCGCAAATTTTGGATACGCGAAAAACCATTCCAAACTTAAGATTAACGCAAAAGTACGCCGTTACCGTTGGTGGTGGCGCTAATCAGCGCCTGGCTTTATACGATGGCATTTTGATTAAGGAAAATCATATCGCAGCTGCAGGCAGTATCTCAGCGGCGCTTGAGCATGCCTTTAAAGCGTATCCCGCTATCAGCACGCAAATTGAAGTGGAAAATCTGGAGCAACTTAAACAGGCGCTGGATGCTGGCGCCACCAGTGTTTTACTGGATAACTTTGGCCTGCTTGAAATGAAAAAAGCCGTGCAAATGAATGTTGAGCAATATGCAAGCCGCGCGCAACTAGAGGCTTCTGGCGGCGTCGATTTAAGCTCCGCGCGTGCCATTGCTTTAACAGGTGTTAACCGCATTTCAATTGGAAGCCTGACAAAAAATATTCATGCCATTGATTTATCGCTAAGAATCAAATAAGGTGTGTTTATACTGATGTACTATGATTTTTAATTAAGCCGTTTTAGATAAACCATCAATGAGCAAATCACCGGATACTGTCACCAACCCAACCTTACCGAATGCCGCCAGCATAGCCAGGCAAACAGGCCATGCCATCAGCAAGCCGGCTGGCGTCTCAAAATCGGGGGGCAAATCCAAATTAAGCCTTGGTGATGTGCTGCGCATGCTGGTTAATGATGGCAGGCTAGACAAAACGCAAGCCGAAAAGCTGTACAAAGATCGCCAACTTGATAGCTCCAACCTGCACCCAGTGGTGGTAATTGGCGAACAAAAGTGGAAAGATTTACGCCCACCCCACAAATTGATGACGGTGGATTATTTAAGCCGCTGGCTGGCAACCCAGACCGGGCTGGATTTTTATCATATTGACCCGCTTAAACTCGACTTCACATCTGCCGCGCAAATTGTCTCTAAAGCCTACGCTGAAAGACTTAGGATTATGCCGATATCGGTACAGGGCGATGAGGCGACAGTGGCCACCTCTGAGCCTTATCAACTGGACTGGATACCCGATTTAGAGCGTATTTTAAATATGCGGATCAACCTGGTATTTGCTAATCCGCTCGAAATTAGCCGTTACTTGCCTGAGATTTACAACCTAGCCAGCTCAATCAATCAAGCCAACGTGGCCAAAGCAGGTCAAATCGTTGGTGTGCAAAATTTTGAACAGTTGGTGGAGCTGGGCAAAGATAAAAACCTGGATGCGAATGAGCAGCATGTCGTCAATATTGTGGATTGGTTGTTCAAGTATGCGTTTGAACAGCGCGCCAGCGATATCCACCTAGAGCCGCGCCGCAATATGGGCATGATGCGCTTTAGGATCGACGGTGTGCTGCATCAGGTGTATCAATTGCCTAGCAACATCATGAACGCCATTACCAGCCGGATTAAATTGCTTGGCCGCATGGACATGGTGGAAAAGCGCCGCCCGCAAGATGGTCGCATTAAAACCGTCAGTAATACCGGTACCGAAATCGAATTACGCTTATCGACCATGCCTACCGCATTTGGTGAAAAATTAGTGATGCGGGTTTTTACGCCGGACGTAATTGTGCAAGACTTTGTACAGTTGGGTTTTTCTAAAAAGCAGGCCGATTTATGGGCGCAATGGACAAAATCGCCTAACGGCATTATCTTGGTGACTGGGCCTACTGGCTCAGGCAAGACCACCACCTTATATTCCACCCTTAAACAGCTGGCAACGCCAGAGGTGAATGTGAGCACCGTTGAAGACCCGATTGAAATGGTAGAGCCTGCGTTTAACCAGATGCAAGTGACCAGCAATATCGGGCTTAATTTTGCCGATGGCATTCGCACATTGATGCGGCAGGATCCGGACATCATCATGGTGGGCGAAATTCGTGATATTGAAACTGCCGATATGGCGATCCAAGCCGCCTTGACCGGGCACTTGGTCTTATCGACCTTGCACACCAACGACGCACCCGCTGCCATCACGCGCTTGCTTGATTTAGGCGTTGCGCCTTATCTAATCCACTCTACCGTACTGGGTATTATGGCGCAGCGCCTGGTGCGCACTTTATGCGCCGCCTGCAAAGCACCCCACGACATTAGTGATGAAGAATGGAAATCCATCACCTACCCTTTCAAAGCAGCCAAACCCAGCACCTGCATGAAAGCCGTTGGCTGCATTGAATGCCGCAATACGGGCTATCGCGGCCGTAGCGGTATTTACGAAATGCTCACCATCACGCCAAAACTGCGCAAACTGATTAGCGCCGATACCGATTTGCCCATGCTTAGAAATATGGCTTACCAGGATGGCATGCAGCCGCTGATGTTAAACGGCGCAGAAAAAGTTGCGGCAGGTTTAACCACGGTAGAAGAATTATTAAAAGTAGCCCCGCCACTGGATTCATAAACCGGCAGGCTTGCTGGTATGCTCATTTTCGTTGAGATTTATTGGCAAATCGAATCAACCGCTTCAATTTTCAATTCCCGATAGGTTTAATCGCGTAATTCCAATTGACTGAACTTGACCAATTTGGTGTAAAAGGTTAAGGTTTAGGGTTCATCATTTAATCGTAAAAAATCAAGGTTTTATGGATTCACAAAATAACAATCCGACATCTGCCAATAAAGACGCAATCAACACCAATCCTACGATTACGGGCGCAGAAATTGTCATTCGCTGCTTAAACGAGGAGAAAGTCAAATTTGTATTTGGCTATCCCGGTGGTGCAGTGTTGCACATTTACGATGAAATCTACAAGCAAAACGGCTTTAAACATATTTTAGTGCGCCATGAGCAGGCGGCTGTTCATGCTGCGGATGCTTATTCGCGCGCGACTGGTACTGTTGGCGTGGCTTTGGTCACCAGCGGGCCAGGTGCTACCAATGCGGTAACCGGCATCGCTACCGCCTATATGGATTCTATCCCAATGGTGGTGATTAGCGGCCAAGTACCGGTACCAGCGATTGGTTTAGACGCTTTTCAGGAAGTGGATATGGTTGGCGTCACCCGCCCCTGCGTAAAACATAACTTTTTGGTTAAAGATGTAAAAGACATCGCCGCTACGATTAAAAAAGCGTTCTACATTGCAGCTACAGGCAGGCCAGGTCCGGTTGTTGTGGATATTCCAAAAGATATTACCGCGCATTTGGCTGAGTACGTTTACCCAAAAACGGTAGAGATGCGCTCGTATAACCCTGTGCTAAAAGGCCATAGCGGGCAAATTAAAAAAGCCATCAAGTTATTGCTTGAAGCCAAGCGACCCATGATCTATACCGGCGGTGGCTTGGTATTAGGTGATGGCTCGGCCGAGCTGGTTAAATTGGCGCGTGCGCTTAATTACCCAGTGACGAATACCCTGATGGGTTTGGGCGGCTACCCTGCTACCGACAAACAATTTGTTGGCATGCTGGGCATGCACGGCAGTTACGAAGCCAATATGGCGATGCAAAACTGTGATGTGTTGATTGCGGTTGGCGCACGCTTTGATGACCGCGTAATTGGCGACCCAAAAGATTTTTTAAGCAAGCAGCGCACGATTATTCATATCGATGTTGATCCTTCCAGCATCTCTAAACGTGTAAAAGTCGACGTGCCAATTGTCGGTCACGTGCAATCCGTGCTGGCTGAAATGAACGAAGCGCTGGCTGCTGAAAAGGCGACCAACGATATCAGCGCATGGTGGAAACAAATTGATGAATGGCGTGGCGTTAAATCCATGGTGTATACAAATTCTGACATTTTGATCAAGCCGCAGTACGTAATTGAAAAATTATGGGAAGTCACTAAAGGCGAAGCTTATGTGACCTCTGACGTGGGCCAGCATCAAATGTGGGCGGCACAATACTATAAATTCGACAAACCACGGCGCTGGATTAACTCGGGCGGCCTGGGCACCATGGGTGTCGGTTTGCCGTATGCAATGGGCTGTCAATTTGCAGACAAAAATGCGCAAGTAGCCTGTGTAACCGGCGAAGGCAGTATTCAAATGAATATTCAAGAGCTTTCTACCTGTGCGCAATACGGCTTGCCGATTAAAGTCATCATGTTGAATAACCGCTACCTTGGTATGGTGCGCCAGTGGCAAGAGTTTTTCTACGAAAACCGTTATTCAGAATCGTATATGGATAGCCTGCCTGACTTCGTTAAGTTGGCTGAATCATATGGCCACGTAGGCATGCAAATTACCAACCCTGCTGACGTTGAAGGCGCATTAAAAGAAGCATTCGCCAAAAAAGACAAATTCGTGTTTATGGACTTTATTACGGACCAGGACGAAAATGTGTTCCCGATGATTGCAGCCGGTAAAGGCCTGTCAGACATGGTGCTTAAAAAAGACAACAAAGAAAGGCATGAGGACTAATATGAAACATATTATCTCCTTGCTAATGGAAAACGAAGCCGGTGCCTTGTCGCGCGTGGCAGGTTTGTTTTCAGCACGTGGTTACAATATTGAATCGCTTACCGTAGCGGTGACCGAAGACCCGACTTTATCGCGCATGACCATCGTAACAACCGGTTCAGATGAAGTGATTGAGCAAATCATCAAGCAACTCAACAAATTGATTGATGTGGTCAAAGTGCTGGATTTAAATGACGGTAAATTTATAGAACGTGAGTTGATGCTGGTTAAAGTGAAAGCAAGTGCTAACTTTAAAGACGAAATGAAACGCATGTGTGACATTTTCCGTGGCCGCATTATCGACGTGGCGGACAATAGCTACACCGTCGAGCTTACCGGCTCATGCAGCAAACTGGATGCGTTCTTAGAAGCGATCGATAAAACAGCGATTCTGGAAACGGTACGTACCGGGGCATCAGGTATTGGCCGTGGCGACAGGATTTTAAAGATTTAAGCAATACCGGCAGCATTTAAAATATTCAGTATTAAAAAAGTAATTCATTAATAAATAATTGTATTTAAAGGGAAAAGCAATGAAAGTTTATTACGACAAAGACGCAGATTTAAGCATTATTAAAGCCAAAAAAGTAACCATCGTTGGTTACGGCTCACAAGGTCACGCACACGCTGCCAACCTTAAAGATAGCGGCGTAACAGTCACCATTGGCCTGCGTAAAGAAGGCAGCTCTTGGGCTAAAGCCGTTGGCGCTGGTCATACCGTAATGGACATTGCTGATTCCGTTAAAGAAGCTGACGTTGTGATGATTTTGTTGCCGGATGAAACAATGGCAGGCATTTTTGCAGCCGAAGTAGCGCCTAATTTGAAAAAAGGTGCTGCATTGGCTTTTGCACACGGCTTTAATATTCACTATAACCAAATCGTGCCACGTGCCGATCTGGACGTGATCATGATCGCACCAAAAGGCCCAGGCCACACCGTGCGTTCAGAGTATTTAAAAGGCGGCGGCGTACCATCATTGATCGCGGTGTATCAAAACACATCTGGCAAAGCAAAAGAAATTTCACTTTCTTATGCAGCAGCCAACGGCGGCACTAAAGGCGGCGTGATTGAGACGGATTTCCGTGAAGAAACAGAAACAGACTTATTCGGCGAGCAAGCGGTATTATGTGGTGGCGCGGTAGAGCTGGTGAAAGCTGGCTTTGAGACATTGACTGAAGCTGGCTACGCTCCAGAAATGGCTTACTTTGAGTGCTTACACGAATTGAAATTGATTGTGGATTTAATGTATGAAGGCGGCATCGCCAACATGAATTACTCCATCTCAAACAACGCTGAATACGGTGAGTATGTGACCGGCCCACGCGTGATTGCAGACCAAGCGCGCGCTGCCATGAAAGAATGTTTGAAAAACATTCAAAACGGTAACTACGCCAAACAATTCATCCTGGAAGGCCGTACCAACTACCCTGAAATGGTTGCCCGTCGCCGCTTGAATGCTGCACACCCGATTGAGCAAGTGGGTGGCCAATTGCGCGCCATGATGCCTTGGATCGCTAAAAACAAATTAGTAGACCAATCTAAAAACTAGTCTCTAATCATCAGTGATTAGACTTTAGTTCTAATGTCAAAAAGGGCAAATCGTTTAACGGCTTGCCCTTTTTAATTTTCCATTGTTATTCCGACGAAAGTCGGAATCCAGCGGATATAATTTCAATTTACCAGATTCCGACTTTCGTCGGAATGACAATTTAACGGATTATTCCTGAATGCCTTTTTCCATCGTCCTACAATACCTGCTTCCAAAACAAGCCATCACAGCCCTTGCAGGCAAGCTTGCCAACTTGCAATGTGGCAAGTTGACCACCAAGGTAATTACCTGGTTTGTACGCCGTTACCAGGTCAATATGGCAGAGGCGGCCAATCCGGACATCAGTAGCTACGCCACTTTTAATGATTTCTTCACGCGCCCATTGAAGGCCAATGCGCGCCCTATCGCTCAAGCAGATTTTATCTGCCCGGTTGATGGCGCGATCAGCCAGTTTGGCAGCATTGAGCAAGACCAGATCTTTCAGGCAAAAAACCACAATTACTCAACACTTACTCTGCTGGCAGGCAACCAAGCACTGGCAAATAAATTCCAACATGGCCATTTCGCTTGCCTTTATTTAAGCCCAAAAGATTACCACCGCATTCATATGCCATGTGATGGCACATTAAAAAGCATGGCTTATGTGCCAGGTGATTTATTTTCAGTCAACCCGAACACCGCTGCCAATGTACCGAATTTATTTGCACGCAATGAGCGTGTGGTGTGTGAATTTGAATCGGCACAGCACGGCACCTTTGTAATGGTGCTGGTGGGTGCAACGATTGTGGGGAGCATGGCAACCGTTTGGCATGACTCTCCCAATAAAGTCATCAACCCGCCACGCAGCAAAAACATCCGCACCTGGTCTTACGCGGATAAAAATATCGCGCTTAAACAAGGTGATGAGATGGGCAGGTTTTTACTGGGCTCAACAATTGTCATGCTGTTTGAAAAAGATGCCTTGCAATTTAATGGCGACTGGCAAGCAGCACGCGCCATTCAATTAGGTGAAAGCATGGGCAAAAAGCAAGCTGCCTAAAATAGTGATGCACAAAAAAGCCTGCTAAAGCAGGCTTTTTTTATTTACAGCTTGATCAATCAAATATGCTTGGCGGGATGTGTTCTCACTTTATGGTGCAGATGCGTTGCGAGTTCATTTAATGCGGCTTTGTACACATCGCGTTTAAATTCAATCACGTCTTCTAGCGGTACCCAGTAATCGCTCCAGCGCCATGCGTCAAACTCAGGATGCTCGGAAGCGCGCAATGAGACATCGGTATCGCGCCCAACCATGCGCAGTAAATACCAAATTTGCTTCTGGCCTTTATAGCTACCACGCCATTCGCGCTTGATCCAGCTGCTAGGCACCTCATAACGCAGCCAATCCCGGGTACGGCCCAAAATCTCCACGTGCTTAGGCTCCAAGCCGACCTCTTCCATCAGCTCGCGATACATGGCCTGTTCTGGGCTTTCGCCATATTTAATACCACCCTGTGGAAACTGCCAAGCATGCTCTCGAATACGCTTGCCCCAAAACACCTGATTTTGAGCGTTACACAGGATTATCCCAACATTGGGACGGAATCCGTCACGATCTAACATATTGCAACTACCTAAAATATTTAGTGCAATTTTTTCATATTTTTGCCACTATTGAAAGCCCGCATTTGCAAACGCAGCCGAATTAACGCTTAAAACTCCTTATTTATGAACAATTTAATTTTAATCACAGCTTTTAGCCTGTTATTCACACTAAACGCATGCACACCCGGCAAAAATGCCAATAGCTTTGCTTATATTACCAACCAGGGCGATCACACGGTTTCGGTGATTGATATTGCCCAAGCCAAAGTGACAAAAACAGTTAAAGTGGGTAAGGCTCCTGTTGGCGTGGCTGTATCCAATGCATTAAACCGTGCTTATATTAGTAACGTTGAAGGCCAAAGTATTTCGGTGATCGACACCAGCACCAATACCGTGACTGAATCGATTGCCATCAAAGGCGATCCGGTAGGTATCGCCATTGCCCCTGATGATAAAACCTTATACGTGGCTGATTGGTTTAGTGACCGCATTTTGGCGATTGATACCCATGACTACAACAACCAGCGCGAAGTGATTGTGGCTAAAGCGCCCGCTGGCTTGATAGTAAGCTCTGATAGCAAAACGCTGTATGTTGCGGCACGCGATAGCAATGATATTGCGGTTATTGACACAGCCAGCATGACTATCAGCAAGCGCATAGCGGTAGGCAAGCACCCTTTCGGCCTGACCTTAAGTGCTGATGACAAAATGCTGATCAGTGTCAATGTTTACGACAATACAATTTCCATCATACACACCGATACGTTCAAACTTGAAACGGTAAAGGTGGGGGAACACCCGTATTGCGTTGTGCTTAATCCTAACAGGCAAACGATTTATGTGACTAATACGCAAGATGACACCGTTTCGGTCATTGATTTAGCAACGAAAAAAACGCTGGCGACTGTTGATGTAGGGATGACGCCAGAGGGCATCAGTTTCGACGCCGTGAATAATCAAGTACTGGTGGCCAGCTGGGGGCAGAATCAGGTCAGCGTGATTGATGCGCGAACCAACAGCATTAAATCTACAATTAAAACCGGCGATAAAAGCCGTGCGTTTGGCCAGTTTGTATTGGCCAAGCAATAAAAAGCACAATGCCTATTTTTTAACCAGTGACGATTTACCTGCTCAACACTAAGGTCAACGCAGCGCAAAACCATACGTTAAGGCTAAACATAGGCTTATTCAACTAACTCATTTATAATGCCGAGCTGTCCTAGTTGATTTGTTAGTTTGTTTAAGTTTATTTATTGTCATTTAATGGAGAGCATGCATGAAAAAGTTTTTAACATTATTAGCCCTTGCGACATTATCGTTTAATGCTGCGGCACACGGCCCATCGCCACAAAAAGTAGAAAAAACCATCGTTATTAAAGCCGCTCCAGCAAAAGTTTGGGCAGTGGTCAAAGATTTTGGCAATATGCAAGCATGGCACCCAGCAATCGCCAGCACAAAATTAGTAAAAAAAGGTGATGAGACATTCCGTACATTAACCTTAAAAAATAATGGTGGCGAAATCAACGAGAAATTACGTACTGCTGATGACAAAGACATGAAATTGAAATACGAAATTGTAGACGGCGTAGCTCCTGTAGCCGATTACAACTCATTTATCCAAGTAACACCTGGCCCGGGCGCTGGCGAATCAACAGTTACATGGGTAGGCCGTTTTTATCGCACTTACAAATTAAACCCACCAATCCCAGCTGGCCAAGATGACGAAACAGCGGTTAAATTTGTGACTGGTGTCTACGACAGTGGCTTAGCCAACTTGAAAAAGGTAGTAGAAAACTCAAAGTAACTGGCCAGGGATCTGGCGCGACAGTTAAAAAACCATGGTGGAAGTTTTGGTAACTTTATAACCAAAACTTAAGTCAATAAAAGGGATTGCAAGCGATGCTTGCAATCCCTTTTTTATGGCGCAAAAAATCATTTGTGAACTAAATAATTGGTGTGACGCAATTGGCAAGTACTGACACTTTTTGTCATCTTATTGTTTTATAAAATAAGGAAAATGGCTTATTTTTAACAAATCGCACATATCCAACACATCAAAAAAATCCCAATAAAATAATTTTATAATTAAAAATCATATACTTAAATACTAATTTTAAGAGTTGGCACAGCCATTGCTAATGCTTTCTCAAGCACTGATAACAACTACTGGCGCAGTGTTTGATTATTTGGTGTAAGCAACTTAATTTTAAATTTAATTTAAAGGGATATAAAATGAACATAAAACAAGTACAAAAAGGTTTTACATTAATCGAGTTAATGATTGTTATTGCAATTATCGGTATTTTGGCTGCTGTTGCATTACCACAATACAAGTCTTACACTCAAAAAGCTACGGATAATGCCTGTTTAGCAGAAGCGACAGGTGCAGCACGTGGCGTTGCAGCTGCAGTTGCAAACAGTGATAGCAGCCTGATTCCTATTCTTGCTCTTAAATCATGTTCAGCAATTACTTCTACTACTGGTGTAGCCTATGTAGCTAATCAGGCAGCTCAAGCTGCTGCCACCCTTCCAGCCGCAGGTGATACGATCACTGGAACTGTTCCTGCAAATAAAGGTACTGGCAAGTCAGTTAGATGCTCTGTAGACACTGGCAATTGTGAACTGAGTTAATAGCAACGCGTCTTTAAAAAAGAGGCCATTTGGCCTCTTTTTTATTTGTCTGTCTACTGCAAACCACCGCTGTATTCAATTGTGTGATACTTTTCAAACAGCCTAAAAATTTTGATTGTACTTAACATGATTTCTCGCAGCCTTTTTAAAGTGTTGGCTCTGCTGACATTTATTTCACTGATCACCTTTTTGCCTAGCCTACACTTTATGCCCAAGGTGGTTATTTGGTTTGTAGATGGTCAACGCTTATTAGAGTTGTTGTTACTAAGCTTTATATTGTTCGATGCTGTATTTAACCATTCAAGCAATACGGCATCTAAGCCTTTAGGCTATGCTTTATTTACATTACTAAGTTTGGTTATCATTTCTGCCTGCTTGGCACAATCACCAAGGCATGCATTTTTAGAAGCCGCCACCTTTATTGGTTTGTACTACCTTGCACTCTTTGTTGCGCGACTGTACCAAGAAAATCCGCAAATTTTTTTAAAACGCTTAAGCACAGCCTTGTGGGTAAGCATATTGCTGTTTATGGTTTCTTTTTATGTGGGCTATATCACAGCAATCATTTTTAAAACACCTTTACAGTGGCCTTTGCCTTTTAAAGGATTTACCAATGTGCGCCATTTTAATCAATACCAATTATGGAGCTTGGGTTTAATCTGTTTACCTTTGTTAGATAGAGAATTCAAACCGGGCTTTGTTCTAAAGAAAAATTTGCGCCTGTGGTTTCATGCTGCACTAACCTGTTGGTGGGTATTATTGTTCTATTCAGCTTCTCGCGGTGTCTTGCTGGCATGGTTTTTAGCTATAGTATGCACCGCCCTGATTTATAAAAAACTAGCCTGGCCATTTGTACGCATGCAGTGTGCGCACCTTGCTACTGGATATATTAGTTATATCATGCTGTTTCAAATTGTACCTTTGCTAAGGAATTCGGTCCTAGTCACAGGAACGATTATGCGAGAGACTGCTAATGACCGCATTGGGTTGTGGAAAACGGCGCTAGATTTAATTGAAAAACAGCCTGTTTTAGGGGTTGGTCCAATGCATTATGCCTGGTACAGCCAAAGCAATGCTCACCCACATAACAGTGTGCTGCAATTAGCCGCAGAGTGGGGCCTACCGGCTACTGCAATCATCCTTAGTATTGCTGGCTACGGCATATTTAGTTGGCTTAAGAGATTTAATGCCAATACATTAAATGCTGAATCCAATAACAATCAAGTGAAATTAAATGGCCATTTAGCCATCATATTATTTTTTACCTTGATGGCTAATGCCGCGTATTCATTAGTAGATGGTGTGATTGTGATGCCTATTAGCCAGGTACTGATGTTCACTGTAATTGGTTTAATGATCGGCCACCACCTAAACAATCAAACAAAGCAAAACAACACAAATAAGTATTCTAGTAATTTGAGGCGCATCTTAGCTGGGCTTGTGTTGCTGGTTCTAGTTTGGTCTAGCCTACCGGAAATACGCCAAGGTTTTTCTGATAGTGAAAAGGGATTTTCCATTGGCTACACTGCAGCAGGCCCTCGGTTTTGGCGTGAAACAAATTAATTAAATCAGCACATACAATGAAAATCAAAGGTTGTTTCAACATGTTTGGCATCATGCTTTCTGACTTAACAAAGTTTCCAGTAATAATAGTCTTCATCGCATTAATCACTTTTTTACCCAGTGTTGATTTTATGCCGAACTATATCTACTTTAATGACAGCCAACGACTGCTTGAGTTATTGTTGCTTGCGTTAGTTTTACTTCATTTCATATTACTAAGAATAAATACAATCAAGTTTCCCCTAAAAAAGAATCTCCAATATGCTTTTTATTTATTAATAGCGTTCGCTTTAATCTCGACTCTTTGGGCCAAATCCCCAAGGCACGCTACCATTGAGGTTTCTATTTTTGCAGGCTTATCTTATTTAACGCTGTTTATTGTTAATTTAATTAATGAAAATAAAGCACTATTAATCAAATCGCTCAATTATATTTTATGGGCAAGCATAATTCTGTATATGCTGTCTTTTTATGTAGGCTATTTTTCCGCCATTATCTCGGGCACACCATTGCATTGGCCATCCCCATTCAATGGCTTCAATAACATCCGATCCTTTAATCAATATCAACTCTGGCTAATTGGCATTATTGCTTTACCTTTACTAACAGTTAATCATAATAAGAATACTCAATTCTGGCTCTACTTCTCGCTTACAAGCTGGTGGGTACTACTGTTTTACTCGGCTTCTCGTGGTGTGTTGTTAGCCTGGTTAGTCGGCGTGGTGATTACTGCCATCATCTATAAAAAACATGCCTGGCCGCTTTTGCGCATTCAATTCATTAATATTTTGTCTGGTTTTGCAGGGTATTTTCTATTATTTAAATTAATACCTTCATTAAACGGGTTAATGGTGATTACAGGCACCATCGCAAGAATATCTACTAGCGATCGTACAGCACTGTGGTTAGAGTGCCTTAAGTTTATACAAGAAAATCCAATATTTGGCATTGGGCCAATGAATGCACCTTGGCATGACTCCAAGATGCTTCAACCGCACAATAGCTTATTACAACTCGGATCGGAATGGGGCTTGCCATCTACTTTTATCATACTAGCGATGACAGGCTACTGCCTCGCAAAATGGCTAAAGAAATTTAATATCAAGACTCTGGAAAGCCAATCTCGTTTAGATAAAAACTTAGCCGTTATATTGTTTTTCACCATCACAACAAATGCTGCTTATTCTTTAGTCGATGGTGTCATTGTTATGCCTATCAGCCAAGTACTCATGTTTTCTATCATAGGGCTTATGATTGGGCATTACACACAGGGCAACTTACCTAACCCAATAGAAAATTCAACCATTGGTCGTTTCAAATTTAGACAGGTATTCGCGCTAATCGTCCTGGTTTCGCTCATTTGGTCTACTTTACCAGAAGTCATTCAAGGCTTAAGCGGCTATAAAAGAGGGTTTTCTATGGGCCCAAACACCATCAATCCACGCATATGGCTACAAATTCGTTAACAGCAGCAAATTAGAAAAAATACTAATCAGACACATGACTTAATGTAGGCAGTAATTGCAAGAATCAGCTTAGCTTGCTTTTGTACCACCCGCCAGCACCATCGCTTTTAATCCATGCTGAGCGAGTATAAATGCGGCCGCACTACTACGACGCCCTGTTTGGCAATACACAATATAATCTTTATCTTTATCTAAGTCGGCGGCGTATTGGCGCAACTCATGCAGGGGAGCGTTGATTGCACCGTCGATATGTTCGTGTTTAAACTCTGATGGAAAGCGCACGTCTATCCAGATTGCGCCATTCGCCACTTTCTCATCTGCCGCTTGCCTTTGGATGCTATTAACAATAGGCGCTTTCAGCAGCTCTAAAAAGTCCTGTTTCTTCAAGCGTAGCAATTGACCGCTGGTTTTCATGGTGACGGTTGCGTTGCGTTTGTTGTCCGATGCCAGCGCTTCTTCACCAAAGCCGGCGCCTGTTGAGATTTCTGCCAATATCACGGGTGGTTGGCTCATATCGGTAATGCGGCTGACAACGGCTGTACCTTGCTGGATAAGGTAATAATAATCGCCTTCTTGGCCTTGCGTGATAATGGTTTGATTGGCTTCTACATTGAGTGCGGTCATGCGCGAAAACATAGCTTCAATATTGGGTGGTGGCAAGCGGCTAAACACGCCGTTATGCACTTGGAATGCGTTAAAGCTACCCGTATCCAAGTGCCAATTATGTTGAGCAGTGCTGACTTTTTCTTTCGCTGTTTCTTGCGGATAGCCGGATAGCTGATCCCATGTCATCATAATATCCAGTAAATCTAGGTCAATCCGGACAATTTCAATTGGCGTTAACGCAATGGTGTCCTTAATTTTTAACCGCTCAACATCCAGCGGAAATTTGGCTGCTTCGGTACCTGCGCGCAATATCAGCTTGTTGCCGTTTTCATAGCGAATGCCTAAATCCCCTTTAACCAGATACAGCGCCTGTGTGGTGGCGTTCATGCGTGTGGGGTCTAAATCCTTGCTGATTTGTTCCACTATACAAAGCGGTGTTAGCTCGTCCAAGCGATTGGGTGATAATCGGGCAATCGGTTCAAAGCGCAATAACACGTCCTTGCTAATGGCCGGGGCGTCAAAGTCTTGTAGTTGCATCATAGGATTCAATTAAATCTTATAAATTAAATATTTGTTGTTGTTGCAAGGCTTTACAGTGCCGTGTTTGTGGGTTGGCTGCAATTTCTTGCATGATTGTTGTATCTTCACCTGGTTTTAAATGCGTGATATACACTAATGGTTGACTTTGCATATTCGCTAATTGCTCTGCCAAAGTAGACGGGCATAAGTGTTTAGACACCGTGGCCAATTCATACTCGGCATTGCTAAAGGCGGTTTCAATAATCAATACTTTTAAATTGCTAATCTTGTTCACATCATGCCAAAAGGCTGGGCTACCTGCCGTATCACCAGTAAACACCAGGCTGCTGGTACCACTATCTATCTGGTAACCCACAGCTGGAATCACGTGATTAGCCGGCACGGCGGTGATGGTTTTAGAATTAATCTGTACGCCATCGCCAACATAGATTTCGTTGTATTTTAAAAATGGCGTCGCCGGGTCGGGTATCAAATTAAAATTAGGCCAGATCAGCCAGTTGAAAACATGCTGTTTTAAAATATTAATCACTTCAAGCGTGGCATGAACGGTAACTGCCTCGCTGCGCAAACCCATGACGGTATCTAGCAGCAAGGGGATAGACACTATATGATCCAGATGTGAATGCGTCACAAAAATATGATCGATTTTCAACAAGGCATCCAGCGACAGATCGCCCACGCCGGTGCCGGCATCAATCAGCACATCGTCATCTACCAATATGGATGTGGTACGCATATCACCGCCAATACCACCACTACAGCCTAAAATTTTAATTTGCATTTGATTATCTTTATATTGTCTAGTCGCAATTTTTTACTATTTATATTCAACATTAAAAGCGCCATCCCAACCTACTCCTGGCGGCGCCTGCCTTAACTGCCCGATACGCTTGATATAAAGCGCATACAGCGATTGCTGCGGGTACATTTTTTGCAGATTAATAAACTGTATTTCACTTAAATCCCACTGCTGGTTGCGATACAGCTTTAGTGCCTCGCGATACAGCTTGAGTTCATCCAGGGTTTCATCTGACAACGCACTTTTTGTATCAAGCGGCTCATACACCGCTACTGGAATATCTTTACCTTTTACCCGCACTAGATCCAGTTCGCGATACACATACTGCGGCGTTTGCGACCTCACCATATCACTCACCACAATATCCACACCGTAATATTTGGTTAAGCTCTCCAAGCGTGAACCCAGGTTAACCGAATCGCCCATCACGGTGTATGCCATGCGGAAACTGGAACCCATATTGCCCACCACCATATTGCCTGTATTGATGCCAATACCAATCTTGATAACCGGCCAGCCTTTTTTGACGAACTTTTCATTAATGTTTTTAAGCGCCGCTTTCATTTCAATGGCCGCATTCAGCGCATTTTGCGCATGGTTTTCATCTTTGAGCGGCGCACCCCAAAAAGCCATGATCGCATCACCCATATACTTATCAATCGTGCCGCGGTTGCTATGTATGATTTGCGTCAAAGGTGTCAAAAATTCATTCATCATTCGTGTTAACTGCGTGGGGTCCAAGCCTTCTGCAATATTGGTAAAGCCACGGATGTCGGTAAACAACACCGTCATTTCGCGATTCTCACCCGCCAGGTTGATCGACTCGGGATTCAGTGCCATTTCGTTCACCAGTTCTGGTGGCACGTACTGGCCGAAAAGCCCCGTCAATTGGCGTTTTCCACGCGATTCAACAAAAAATCCGTAACTCATATTCACTAAGTAGATCAACCCTATCATCAGTAGCGAAGCGGCGATTGGCAACACCAAATTGGCGTATTGCCAGCTCAGCACATTGATCACCAAAATACCCAGCAACACCCCAATCGACATCAGCGTTGCTTTTAATGGATTAAGTACTGGTAATGTGAATGCTAGCAATAAGCCTGCCAACAATACCAATAAAAATTCTGCACCGCGTACATAGCCAGGTCGCGCTTTGATGTTGTTATCCAAAATACCGGCAATGATATTGGCATGCACCTCAACCCCTGGGTAAATATTTTGTACAGGCGTGGCGCGTAAATCCATTAAGCCCTGCGCGGTTGTACCTACCAACACAATCTTGTTTTTCAGGATGGCAGGCGGCACTTTTTTATTGATCACATCGGTAGCTGACACATATGTAAAACTGCCTTGCAAGCCCCTATAAGGAATCAGCATGGCGACCTTATCGTCCACTGGAATCTGCCTGCCCGCCAAGCTAAACGACTCCAGGCCTGCATATTGCTGGCTTACCCCCAAGCTTGCAAACTCGGCTTTTAAAGGTGCGTTATCAAAATAGGCGCGCACAACCGCCACTGCCAGCGCATCGTAATATTGATTATTGTGCTTGATTAATACCGTTATTTTTCGGCTGATGCCATCCGCATCCGGCTCCGGGTTGAAATGCCCTGCGGTCAGCGCTGCGTTTTGTAATAGCGATAAATTTGCGCCATAACCTGCTGCCTCAACAAAGTCGATGGGCTTGCGGCCAAAACTACCCGCACCAAAAGTCGCGCCAGGCAATTGGCCAACGCGGTTGATATCTGTGTTGTTAAAAAAATAACCCAGCACCACATTGCGGTTTTTTAAGCTATCGGCAAAGGTTTGGTCATAATCCAGCATCGGCTTGACGGCTTGCAGCGCTTTGGCAAAATTAGCGTCGCCGTTAAAGTATTGCTGCTGCATGCGCTCTAGATTTTTAAGGCCGGAGCTTTCATCTTTTTCTGCAAAGACTACGTCAAAGCCCAGCGTATTAATTTGATAATACCCAAACAGCTGATTGACCAATTGCGCAGACTTATCGCGCCCCCAAGGCCATCTGCCTTGTTCTTTCAGGCTTTTTTCGTCAATATCGACAATCACTATGCGATTATCGTGGGTACGCGGCATTAAAAAATTAAGCCGCATGTCATAGCTGAAATTTTCTAATTTTTGAATAAAGCCTAGCGGCAAGCCACCACTGATATGTAACAACATGAGCAAAATAATAGCGATGCTCAGCGCAAACCTTACGCCATGTTGTTTTAAAAGTGACGATAAAAGCATGATGTTTAATTAATTGATTTTAATATTTTTTTACAACTTTTATAATCCATAGCATAGCGGATAAACTGCGCAGTGAATAGGCGGTTTATAATGATTAACAAATGATTTTAAAAGCAGGATACACCAGCAAAAATGACTGATCAGCCCATAGAAATAGCCAGCAAACAAACAGCCAATGCCAGCGTAATTTGGATGCATGGCCTGGGTGCAGATGGCAACGATTTCGTACCCGTGGTGGAAATGCTGGATTTACCCCATGTGCGCTTTATTTTGCCGCATGCGCCCTACCGTAATATCACGCGTAATAATGGCTATGAAATGCGCGCCTGGTACGATATTTATGGCTTAACGCCGATTAGCCGTGAAGATGCGGCCGGTATACGCGCAAGCCAGGCTGAAATTGATGCCTTGATCGCACAAGAAATAAACCGTGGCATCGCGGCAGACCGCATTGTTTTGGCTGGTTTTTCGCAAGGCGGCGCCATTGCCTTGCATACGGCACTGCGTTATCCACAGCCATTGGCAGGCGTTCTGGCGCTTTCAACCTATCTGCCATTAAAAAATGATTTAGCGGCTGAAAAATCGCCGGCGAACCAGCAGCTTCCCATTTTTATGGCGCATGGCGTAGATGACGACATCATCACCATGGAAACCTGCAAAGCTTCTTTAGCGGTTTTACAAGCGCAATCTTACCGCGTAGATTGGCATGAATACCCAATGGCGCACTCAGTTTGCATGCCTGAAATTGCCGATATCCAGCGATTCCTCAGCCAGGTTTTAAATGAATCGGCTATTTAGTGATTTTTTACAGAATAAACTGTGAATAAACCAGGAATTAATCCGCAACAATGAATAGTTTTGTTAAAATCTGTTAATAAATTTTTAGCCTCAGGGCCTAAATCGTAACTTATTGATCATTATAAAATGACAGCATCGACAAAAACACTAGCCGCAAAAACGCAATCTAACACCACAGAAGCAGCCAACACTAGCGTTAGCTTTGAACAAGCCGTGGTGGAGCTGGAGGCGATTGTGCAGCAAATGGAGTTGGGCAATCTGGCATTGGATGAATCGTTTAACGCCTACAAACGCGGGGCCGAATTACTGCAAACATGCCAAACATCTTTAAGCAATGTAGAGCAACAAGTGCGCATTTTGACAGAGGCTAGTAAATTAGCGCCATTTAACGCTGATAACGCGCCCATCAACGCCCAATAAATCCAATGGCCAACTGAATGACAGAACTTAATCTAGATCAAAAAGAAACATTCAATATATGGGCAGCTAGCCTGCAGGCGCGCGTGGAAGATGTATTAGGCACGCACATGCCGAGCGCAGAAACCATCCCAACCCGATTGCACGAAGCGATGCGCTACTCTACTTTGGGTGGCGGCAAACGTGTGCGCGCATTACTGGCTTACGCTGCCGGCGAATTTTGCGGCGCAAAACTGTCTGCCATCGATTTGCCCGCCGCCTCGGTTGAATTGATACACGCGTTTTCATTGGTACATGACGATATGCCTTGCATGGATGACGATGACCTGCGTCGTGGCAAACCGTCTACCCATAAAAAATACGGCGATGCAATGGCATTGCTGGTGGGCGATGCCCTGCAAAGTTTGGCATTTCAATTTATTTCACAAGACAAACTGCTTAAAAACGCCACGCAAAAATTGCAAATGCTGCATATTTTGGCATTGGCCAGCGGCTCACGCGGCATGGCGGGTGGGCAAGCCATTGATTTAGATAGCATTGGCATACCGCTCACGCGTGAAGAACTAGAGCATATGCATATCCATAAAACAGGTGCGCTGATTCGTGCCGCGGCTTTATTGGGTGCATACAGCGCAGAATCACCTGCAGAAGACAAATTAAAAGCTATTGACCATTTTGCGAAATCGATTGGCTTGGCTTTTCAAGTGGTCGATGACATTTTAGACGCAGAGGCAGACACCCAAACATTAGGCAAAACCGCAGGTAAAGATGCGCGCTTCAATAAATCCACCTATGTAACGATATTAGGTTTATCAGCGGCCAAGCAGTTGGCTACAGAGTTGCATGCTAATGCAATGGCGGCTTTATCCTACTATGGTCGTGAGGCCGATTTATTACGCCAGCTGGCTAATTTCATCACACACCGTAGCTTTTAGCCGTAGCCCCGCATGTTTAATTTGTTAGATTCGATTCAGTCTCCTGAAGACCTGCGCAAGCTTAGCCGAGACGAACTGGCCGCTTTGGCGGTTCAATTACGCACATTTCTGGTTGAAAGCGTTGCTAAAACGGGTGGTCATCTAGCGTCTAATCTAGGCGTGGTAGAACTCACCATCGCCTTACACTACGTATTCAATACGCCGGATGACCGCTTGGTGTGGGATGTTGGCCATCAAACCTATCCACACAAAATACTCACGGGGCGCCGTGAAGCAATGGCGAACCTGCGCAAGCCAGACGGTATAGCTGGTTTTCCGCGCCGGTCTGAAAGCTTATACGACACCTTTGGTACTGGCCACTCTAGCACCTCAATCTCAGCCGCATTAGGCATGGCAATCGCAGCGCGGCAAGCTGGCCTGGATCGCCGCTGTGTAGCGATTATCGGCGATGGTGCCATGACAGCGGGCATGGCGTTTGAGGCGCTCAATAATGCCGGCGATATGGATGCTAACTTGTTGGTTATTTTAAATGACAACGACATGAGCATTTCTAACAATGTGGGCGCGCTCAATAATTATCTGGCACGCCTGTTGTCAGGTCGTTTTTACGACACCGTGCGCCGCAGCGGCAAAAAAGTATTGGATGTAATGCCCAATGTGAAAGAATTTGCCAAACGTGCCGAAGAACATGCCAAAGGCATGGTCACGCCAGGCACGCTGTTTGAAGAGTTTGGTTTTAACTATATTGGCCCTATTGATGGTCATGATATGCCGGTATTGCTGGATACCTTAACCAATATTCGCGAACTAAAAGGCATGCAGTTTCTGCATATCGTCACACAAAAAGGCAAAGGCTTTGAACCAGCCGAAGATGACCCGAATAAATACCATGGCGTAAGCAAGTTTGACCCCTGCAATGGCGTTTCAACCAGCACTTCCCATGCAAAAACTTATACACAGGTTTTTGGTGATTGGCTGGTGGATATGGCAGATAGCGATAGCCAACTGGTCGCGATTACGCCTGCCATGTGCGATGGTAGCGGCTTAAACGCTTTTGCCGAAAAATATCCCAAACGTTATTTTGACGTGGGCATTGCAGAGCAGCATGCGCTAACCTTTGCGGCAGGCTTGGCCTGTGATGGGCTTAAGCCTGTAGTCGCCATTTACAGCACGTTTTTGCAACGCGCTTATGACCAGCTGATCCATGATATTGCCATACAAAATTTAAATGTACTGTTTGCAATTGACCGCGCCGGCTTGGTCGGTGCAGACGGGCCAACGCATGCCGGCACATTTGATTTAAGCTTTTTGCGCTGCATCCCCAATATCATCATTATGGCGCCCAGCGATGAGAACGAATGCCGCCAGATGCTTACAACCGGCTACCAATATAATGGTGTAGCGGCCGTACGCTATCCGCGCGGCGCGGGGCCGAATACCCCGATTGATGCGGCACTAAGCACTTTACCAATAGGCAAGGGTGAAATCGTGCGTGAATCAAGTATCCAAACAAATAAAAAAGTGGCCATCCTAAGTTTTGGCAGTATGTTAAATGCCAGCTTGCAAGCCGCAGAGACTTTAGATGCAACTGTTGCCAATATGCGTTTTGTGAAGCCGCTGGACACTGCACTGATTGAACAATTAGCAAGCCGTCACGACTTAATCGTGACCGTAGAAGAAAATGCCCTGATGGGCGGCGCAGGAGCGGCAGTGCTAGAAGCCATGCAGGCACTTAACTTAACGAATCCCACATTATGTTTGGGCCTGCCAGACATTTTTATTGAGCACGGCGTGCATGAAACCATGTTGGCGCAGTGCGGTTTGGACGCGTCAGGCATTATTAATGCTATTCAATTGAAACTAAATATTAATAATTAAGCCTTACTCCATATTGGGGCTATTGATTTAATTAAATTTAACCTCAATATTAAATCTACTATTAAAATAGTTTACTCATTTGCGCAAGCGAGTAAACTTAATGTTAAATGGATATTCAATACAAGCCTGAGAACTACGTAGTTTGAGGCTTATGTTAGCTCTGATTTAACATTGCGCCAATTTCGAGTGAGCACCTAACAATGAATTTACCTTTACCAGACGTTGCCAGTACCATCATTGAAGATACGCAAAATTTGCATGATGTGCGTCATCTGGATATCAACAAAGTTGGTATCAAATCGATTCGCCACCCTGTGGTGGTGAAAGACAAAAGCGGCGGCGAACAAAGCACTGTAGCGGTGTTTGATATGTATGTGTTTTTGCCGCACAACTTTAAAGGCACGCATATGTCACGCTTTGTTGAAATTCTCAACACCAACGAGCATGCCATTTCAATTGAGTCATTTGAGTCTATTTTGCGCGAAATGGTCAAGCGTTTAGAAGCGGATTCCGGCTACGTAGAAATGCGTTTTCCGTATTTTGTGAACAAATCTGCACCCATTTCTGGCGTTAAAAGCTTGCTGGATTACGATGTGACGTTTATTGGCGAAATCAAAAACGGCAAATTTGATATCACCATCAAAGTATTGGTGCCTGTAACCAGCCTTTGCCCCTGCAGCAAAAAAATATCCGATTACGGTGCGCATAACCAGCGTAGCCACGTCACGGTAACGGCGCTGATTAACGACTTTATCTGGATTGAAGACATTATCAGCCTGGTCGAAAAACAAGCGTCTTGTGAACTATATGGTTTGCTAAAACGCCCGGATGAAAAATTTGTCACCGAGCGCGCTTACGATAACCCGAAATTTGTTGAAGATATGGTGCGCGACGTTGCCACGCAATTAAACAATGAAAAGCGCATTGATAAATTTACCGTTGAGTCAGAAAACTTTGAAAGTATTCACAACCACAGTGCCTATGCCCTGATTGAGAATGACAAAAGAGTTCATCCACTTTAAAATCATCAAGCAATAAAAAACGGGCTTTAGGCCCGTTTTTTATTGTCAACTTCGCTTTGAGTCAGTACTTTTTAGTCAGCGTCATAATCGAATTATCGCGCTTCATATCCACACGATTCAATGCCGACATGCCTAATAATACATAGGGAGGAGAACCGCCTTCATGCACTACGGTATCAATATTATTGAGTATGATGGTGCCAATTTTTAGGGTATTTAGCTTTACCATGTACGCATTGACATCGCCGTTGGCAGTAGATACCGTGATTTTTTCACCTTTTTCGTAGTCGATTTTGGCAAATTTGGCATCGCCGCTATTCATCGAAACACTAGTCGCGCCGGTATCCACAACATACTTCAGCGATGCGCCGTTAATAGTGAGATTGCCATAAAAATGTCCTTGACTGTCTGCGTACAGGTTCACCGGGTCATTATTGACCGGGCCGGCTGTGGCGGCTACTGATACCGCCTGCCCCATCTTAAGTACTTGTCGTTTACCTTCCACCATAAATGTAGCGGATTCGCTATCGGCAGAGATTAATTTCACGCCATTTTTAGTTTGACCGGCAGCAATACTTTGCGGAGCAGCACCGTTGATTGAAATCAGTGCTTTATTATTAAATAAGCCCACCACATTGATTTGCGTACCCGCCACTGCCAGGGTTGCCATACTCATCATCAAAAAACTGATTAACATACTGTTTTTAATCATATAGTTCCTTCAAACTTTCTAGCCAAACATGCCTGCTTGCGCATGCGTTTTAGCCAATTTCAAACCTAATGCTATTACGATAAAACCCGCAAGCGGGAATAGCGCCGCCAATAAGAATGTATTCTCTCCACCCAAAAACTGCAAGCAATATCCGCCCGCAAGTCCACCGATGGTGCCACCTACACCGTACGCTACACTGTTGTAAATCGCCTGGCCTTTTGCTTGGTGGCGGCCATTAAAAAATTGCGTGATGACCTCAACCGAAGCCGCATGAAAGCTGCCGAATGTCGCAGCATGCAAGCTTTGCGCAATAATCAATAACACCAGGTTATCTACTGCAACGCCTATCATGCTGAATCGGATTACCGCCAGTACAAGACTCACCAGCATTATATTTTTTAAGCTGAAGCGCTGCATTAATTTGGGCATCAGCATAAAGATGGCGATCTCACAAATCACGCCAACAGACCACAGCAAACCAATCATGCCTTTGCTGTAACCATGCTCGGCCAGATAAATCGAATAAAAATTGTAGAGCACGCCATGCGCGGTCACCATCAATGAGCAGCCAAGCAGCAAGGCAATCACCGCTGGCTGTTTGATGATCTGCCAGATTGAAAACGAGTCTTGCGCATGCGGCGCAATAATGGCCTCAGGCAATTTAAAAGTAAGCGCAAATAGCAAGATTTGCACCCCTAGCAAAAACCACAGCAGGCTTTTAATGCCAAATGCATCTATTAAAAAGCCTAGGATAACGGCCGCCACAATAAAACCCAGCGAACCCCACATACGGATACGGCTGTAATGCCCGTTGGTGGTCGCCAGATGCGCCAGGGTGAGCGACTCCGAAAGCGGCAAAGTAGAACTGGTAAATAGGCTCAGCGACGCCATCACAAAAAACAGCCAAAAGAAGCTATGCGCCCAGAATACAGCTATAAATCCGCATAAGCCCAGGAATGCGGTGAGCTTAATCCAGGTGACGCGTTTACCGGTGTGATCAGCCAGCCAACCCCAAAAATTCGGCGCAAAGATACGGGTGATCTGGAATAAAGACATCAGGATGCCGATATCAGCGGCTGAAAATTGCTCCGATTGCAGATACAAACCCCAATAAGGCACAAACGCGCCTACAAAGAAGTAGTAAATAAAATAGAAACGAGAAAGATTAGCGTGTAGACCGTGGCTCAAAATTTAAATTTTCTTCACAACTAAAATTGATCAAACCGCTAAGTCTGTCATTCCCGCGCTGGCGGCAATGCAGTGCTGAGGTTTAATTTGCATCCTGATTCAAAATGGATTCCCGCTTGCGCGGGAATGACGAAAAGCAATAGCGTTGACCTTATGGATATGGCCATGCTTTGAATATTGTTATTTGATTTTAGGCACAGTCGAAACCACATCTGCATTTTGCGCGCGATGGCGTAGTGCGTGATCCATCAATGTTAGCGCCAGCATCGCTTCTGCAATCGGTGTGGCGCGCACACCCACGCACGGGTCATGGCGACCGGTGGTTTGCATGGTGACGGCATAGCCGTTTTTATCAATGGAACGGCGCTCTTGCGGAATGCTGGAAGTCGGTTTTAAGGCAATATTGACGCGAATCTCCTGGCCTGTGGAAATGCCGCCCAAGATACCACCTGCATGATTGGTGACAAAGCCCTGCGGTGTCATTTCATCTGAATGCACGCTACCGCGCTGGCTGATGGACGCAAAGCCTGCACCGATTTCAACTCCTTTTACTGCATTGATACTCATCATGGCATGCGCGATATCGGCATCCAGGCGGTCAAATACCGGCTCACCCCAGCCTACTGGCAAGCCTTCTGCCACTACGGTGATACGTGCGCCGACTGAATCGCGTTCAGCACGGATTTTATCTAGATAAGCCTCTAACTGCGGCAAGACTTCAATATTCGGGGAGAAAAATGGGTTATCGTTGACGCAGTCCCAGCTTTGAAACGGAATCGCAATCTCACCCAATTGGCTCATATAGCCGCGCACGGTTACGCCAAAGCGTTCCGATAACCATTTTTTGGCAATGGCACCGGCCGCCACACGCACCGCGGTTTCACGCGCACTGCTACGCCCACCGCCGCGATAATCGCGTACGCCATACTTCTGGCTGTAAGTGTAATCGGCATGGCCCGGGCGGAAGGTGTCCATGATTTTGCTGTAATCCTGGCTGCGCTGGTCGGTATTGCGAATCAGCAAGCCAATCGGCGCACCGGTGGTTTTACCTTCAAACACGCCAGACAGAATCTCTACTGCATCCGCCTCCTGGCGTTGCGTGACATGGCGCGAGGTGCCCGGCTTGCGCCTGTCCAAATCAACCTGCAAATCTTCTGCGCATAAACTCAAGCCAGGGGGGCAGCCATCGACTACGCCGCCAATTGCCGCGCCATGCGATTCGCCAAAACTGGTTAAGGTAAAAAGAGTGCCAAATGTGTTGCCAGACATAATGAATTCATCTAAATTGAATGTTATAACTATTTTAACATGTTTAACTATGTCTATAATAAGCGCGCAACAATTGCCCCGCATCAGCGATTCCGAGATTGCACAAATCTATCAATCAGGCTTTAAAGCCCATCAACATGGCGATTTCGAAACAGCGCGACAACAATACCAAACTGTATTAGCCCACCATCCAGCACATATCAAAGCGCTCTACCTAATGGGTAGCTTGTGCTGCCAAACCAATGATTTTACCCAGGGTATTGAATATCTGGATAAAACCATTTTAATGTCACCCGACCATGCTGAAGCGCACTCCAGCCGAGGCAATGCACTTAACCAGTTACAGCGCTTTGATGATGCGCTTAAATGCTACGTGAAAGCAACCAGCATCAATCCGGAATACGCCGACGCTTATCATAACCAAGGCATTACCCTGGTTAACCTGAATCGCCCCAGGGAAGCCATTGCCAGCTTTGAAGAAGCGATTCGGTTAAAACCCGACTATGCCATGGCCTATTTTGAAAAAGGCAATGCAGAACTCGGGCTGAATCATTATCAAACCGCCATTAATAGCTTTAAGCAGGTCATCGCCTTAATGCCTGGCTTTAAGGATGCCGTCACGCACCTTGAGTACGCTGAAAAAGCATTATCACAATCCAAGAACAAGCATAATGAAGCCGCAATTAACGCCGATTTAAGCACGCAAACCTTGAACGTCTTGCTGCGCAATGGTGAAAAACTGGAAAAGCTCAACTTGCCAAAACTGGCGTTAGCGCATTATGAGGAAGCCGTAAAACGCTATCCTGACCACGTAAAAGCGCATATCCATCTTGGCAACGCACTCAAAAATGAAAATCGGGTGGACGAGGCGTTGATGCAATTCGATGAATCGATTCGCCTGGATGCAGACAATGCCGAGGCGTATCGTGAGCGCGGTAAAATCTATGTACGGCTAAATCGCCCGCAGGATGCGCTGGCCGAATTTGAGCGCAGCCTGGCAATTGATGGTGATTTATATCAATACTACTACTTGGGTGCTGCTGCCTACCGTTATTTAGGTTTGAACGATACCGCCTTGGAAAATTATCGTTTATGGATCCGTTTGGGCGAAGGCCACCGTTCCAAGCATGACTATGCGATTGCCGATTTTGCCGAAAGTATTATCTGGCTGCTTAAAGGCCATTATCTACTGGGCTGGCAATTATACGAAGCCAGGTGGAAAGCCGTTTCATCGCAACATTTCAGGCACTTTAAACAGCCACTGTGGCTGGGCAATATGGATTTAAGCGATAAACATATCTTGCTGTATGCGGAGCAAGGCTTTGGCGACACACTGCACTTTTTCCGCTACGTCAAGCTGGTGGCAGGTTTAGCCGCAAAAGTCACGCTTGAGGTGAATACGCCTTTGCTGCGCTTGCTTAAAAACAATACTAAGGTAAACGTGATTGCCAAAGGTGAAGCATTGCCTGAGTTTGATGCACAATGCCCGTTGATGAGCCTGCCGCTGGCATTTAAAACAACGATTGATACGATTCCGGCTATTGAAGCCCCGATTAGCGCCGATGCTGAAACCAATGCAGCCTGGTCTAACAAAGTAGAGGCTTTATTGGCTGACAAAGCTGCCGCGCCCAAAATAGGCTTTGTGGCAACTGGCAATGCAAAATATTTGGGTGATACGGCAAGGTCTATTTCATTTCCGCAGGTCGTCGCAAGTTTACCGGCGCACTGCCATCTATTTTGCCTGCAAAAAGAATTTCGGCCGGAAGACGGCAAATACCTGGATAACAATAGGCATATCCATTATTTTGGCAAGCAATTGGGTGATTTTGCAGATACTGCGGCGCTGATTGCATGCATGGACTTGGTGATCACGGTAGATACTTCTATCGCCCATTTGGCCGCCAGCATGGGCAAGCCTACCTGGATATTGCTACCTTTTGCGCCGGATTTCCGCTGGCTGTTAGACAGAAGCGATAGCCCTTGGTACCCTACTGCAAAACTCTACAGGCAAAGCGTTTTAGGTGATTGGGATGACGTGCTAGCCAGGGTGAATGCCGATTTAATCAACTATCCGTTTGCCTAAGCTGCACACAGGCCTTTTATCCATTGCGAGTAAACCTGTTGTGCAGCCTTGTTTAAAAAGAAGCAATGCAACGCTAAATTCTGCTGCATCACATTTGCCTGCTGCACAGCAGGGCTGGACTGCGCGTCGGCCAATTCATCCATACCCTCATCACACCACTTCTGAACCATTTCAACCGTCATTTCTATATGGCATTGCAAAGCCAGATGCCGGCCAATTGCATAGGCCTGGTTTTTGCAATAGGGGCTAGCAAGCAAGTGCGTTGCACCTGGCGGCAAGCTAAAAGTTTCGCCGTGCCAGTGAAAGCTATTAAATGCCTCAATATCGCCAAACCATTGTTTGGCAGTGGCATTATTGCTCACTGTCACCTCACCCCAGCCAATCTCTTTCACCGCATTTTTGGTAACCACAGCGCCCAATGCCTTGCTGATTAACTGCCCGCCCAGGCAATGACCCAATAACGGAATGGCATTTTTATCAGCTTCACGAATAAGGTTTAAAAGTGGCGCAATCCAAGGCAAGTCATCATTCACGCTCATCGGCCCGCCCATCAGCACCATGCCGCTGTAGGCTGATATGGATGCAGGCAGAGGTTCATTTTCATCGACTTTGACCAGCTGCCAGCTTATCTGCTGTGCGTCTAAAAAATCGCCCAAATAGCCAGGCCCCTCATGCGCAATAAACCGAAAAATGATAATAGGCTTCATTTACTTCAACACCTTGAATTGTCCGTTTTCAATATCGTCTATTGTATATTGGCCTATGGCATAACGAATCAAACGCAAAGTGGGAAAACCGATTTTTGCCGTCATGCGCCGGACCTGGCGGTTTTTGCCTTCAGCAATTTTAATTTCCAGCCAGGTGGTGGGTATCGCTTTACGCTCACGAATGGGTGGATTGCGTGCCCATAGCCGGGCAGGCTGTTCAATTACGCGTAGTTGTGCGGGTTTTGTCACAAAATCCCCTAAATCCACACCTGATCTTAGCGGCTGTAAATCAGCCTCTTCAACAGTGCCTTCCACTTGTGCCCAGTAAGTTTTTAATTCTTTATACTTAGGATGACTTAATTGGTGTTGCAACACGCCATCATCGGTTAAAATAAGCAAACCTTCGGAATCGGTATCCAAACGCCCTGCTGCGTATACATTGGGAATGCCGATAAAGTCTTTTAACGTGGGATGCCCGGGTTGCCCGTTTTTTGGGTCATGCGGACTGAACTGGCACACGACGTTAAACGGCTTATTAAATAAAATTATCATGTTAGGAAATGTAATGGTTTCAAAAACAGTGGATTCAAAGATAGCAAACTCGAAAATTGTAGTCCCTGCTGGCAACAAAATCACCGTCAATGCCGACAATTCGCTAAACGTGCCCAATCACCCTATTATCCCATTTATTGAAGGCGATGGCATAGGCGTGGATATTACGCCACCCATGAAAAAAGTAGTGGATGCCGCAGTGAATAAAGCTTATAACGGCGCACGCAAAATCGCCTGGATGGAAGTTTACGCAGGTGAAAAAGCGGTCAAGACTTATGGCAAAGACAAAGAAGGCAAAGATAGCTGGCTACCAACTGAAACCATGCAAGCGGTGCGCGACTATGTGATTTCCATCAAAGGCCCTTTGACCACACCAGTGGGCGGTGGTATTCGCTCACTTAATGTGTCACTGCGCCAGGAGCTGGATTTATATGTATGTTTGCGCCCTGTGCAATATTTCACTGGCGTGCCTAGCCCGGTTAAACACCCTGAAAAAACCGATATGGTGATTTTCCGTGAGAACACAGAAGACATTTACGCAGGGATCGAATGGGCGGCAGGTACCGATGAAGTAGCCAAAGTAATCCAGTTTCTAAGCGACATGGGCATGCGTAAAAAAATCCGCTTCCCGGAAAACTCGGCCATTGGCATCAAGCCTGTTTCTGTTGACGGCAGTAAACGCCTGATCCGCAAAGCTATTCAATACGCGATCGATAACAACCGCAAATCGGTGACCATTACCCATAAAGGTAATATCATGAAATTTACCGAAGGTGGTTTCAGGGATTGGGGCTACGAATTAGCCAAGCAGGAATTTGGTGCGGTTGAAATCGATGGCGGCCCATGGCTCAAACTGCCAAACGGCATTGTAATCAAGGATTGTATCGCCGACGCATTTTTACAAGAGATTTTATTGCACCCAAGCGAGTATGACGTGGTTACCGCAACCAACTTAAACGGCGACTATATGAGTGACGCACTAGCCGCGCAAGTAGGCGGTATTGGTATTGCGCCGGGCGCCAATTTAAGCGACACAGTTGCGATGTTTGAAGCCACACATGGCACCGCACCTAAAATCGCCGGTAAAAATCTAGCCAACCCTAGCTCTATTATTTTGTCAGCCGAAATGATGCTGCGCCATATGGGCTGGGTAGAAGCGGCTGACTTGATATTATCTGGCGTGGGTAAAGCGATCCAGGCCAAACGTGTGACTGGAGACTTCTCCAGCCAAATGGATGATGCCACACAGGTAGGTACAGCCGAATTCGGCGATGAGATTATTGCCAATATGGTTTAACGATAAACGATTGAATCAGGCATAAAAAAATGGCTCGCAATCGCGAGCCATTTCAATTTAAAGCTTAATATTTAAACGCTGGCTTCTAAGACCAGCGTAAAGGATTTACGCCTTTTGAATATTTGAAGCTTGTTTACCTTTTGGGCCTTCAGTCACTTCGAAGCTCACGCGCTGACCTTCTTTAAGACTTTTATAGCCAGCTTCAACAATTGCCGAGAAGTGTGCGAATAAATCGTCACCACCATCATCTGGCGTAATAAAGCCGAAGCCTTTAGAATCGTTAAACCATTTTACGGTACCTAATGCCATTTCTACATTCCTTACATAATACTAAGCGCATAATACTGATGCGCCCCAAAAAGTTTGTCTCAAGCACTCAAATTGCAACAACCAATAACCATATAACTCAATGTTTAAAATGACAGTTACGCATTAAAACTCAAATACAAACACCTTCGCGCTTTATATGTTACAAATTGTAAAAAGTCAAGCATAATGTTAATTAGGTGATTTAACAGCCTTATTTTAATGTTGCAAAGAGGTTGAATTTACAAAAATTTAATGCTTGAATTATGCATTAACTTTACAAAAAAAAACTAAAAGTGCATTATTGTAGACAATAAAATATTGTTTAACTACAATAGTTTAAATAACACTAATTAAAAACTAGATTAAAAGCTAATAACAACTAAATAATCATGGCGAGCAATCAATAATGGCTGCAAATGCAACTACAATCAAATTAAGTGGTTTAGCGCGTATGTTAGTGCAAGAAAAATTGCTTTCGGAGACGGAAGCCAATTTAGCACAAGCGCAAGCAAACACTTTACGCGTGCCTTTTATCACGCAGATTATTGCTGGTAAAAGAATTTCTGCAGAAAAAATCGCCGAGGTATCATCACACGCCTTTGGGTTTCCTTATTTCAATTTAGATGCGTTTAACCCTGACTATTTACCAGCCAAATCCATTGATGTAAAACTGATGCAAACCAATCGTGTGATTGCTTTGCAAAACCGTAATAATGTATTGTTTGTCGGCATTTCCGACCCCACCAATTTGCATTCTTTGGATAGCGTGCAATTCCAGATGGGCATGACCCTGTCACCCGTCGTGGTCGAAGATGACAAACTGGGTCGCTGGATCGATAGACTGGTTGAATCTAAAGATACCAGCATGAAATCGCTAGATATGGATGGCGATTTTGATTTAGAAATGGGTGGCGGTGATGTAGAGCAAGAAATCGAAATCTCTCAGGAAGTGGATGACGCGCCAGTTGTTAAATTCTTAAACAAAATGTTGATTGATGCAATCAACATGGGTGCTTCGGATTTGCATTTTGAGCCGTATGAAAAATTCTACCGTGTACGCTACCGGGTGGATGGTATTTTAAAAGATATTACGCAACCGCCTCTAGCCATTAAAGACAAGCTGGCATCACGCATCAAAGTGATTTCCAGCATGGATATCTCGGAGAAACGGATTCCGCAGGATGGCCGCATGAAACTGGTACTGTCCAAAACCCGTACCATCGATTTCCGGGTAAGCACCCTGCCATTGATTCATGGCGAAAAAATCGTGATGCGTATTTTGGATCCATCCAGCGCAACCTTGGGTATTGAAGCACTGGGTTATGAGCCTATTCAGAAAGAGCGCTTATTAAGTGCGGTTAGCCGTCCATACGGCCTGGTGTTGGTTACCGGGCCTACTGGTTCTGGCAAAACCGTATCGCTTTACACTTGCCTTAATATTCTGAATAATCCGGGCGTAAATATTGCTACCGCTGAAGACCCCTGTGAGATCCCACTTGCAGGCATTAACCAGGTAAACGTAAATGATAAGCAAGGTTTAACCTTTGCAGCCGCATTAAAATCATTTTTACGGCAAGATCCTGACATCATCATGATTGGTGAGATTCGCGATCTTGAAACGGCCGATATGGCGATTAAAGCGGCGTCTACAGGCCACATGGTGCTTTCAACATTGCATACCAACGATGCGCCTTCGACCCTAACACGCTTGCTGAATATGGGCGTTGCACCATTCAATATCGCTTCTGCGGTCTCATTAATAACCGCACAGCGCCTGGCACGCAGACTATGCAAGAGCTGTAAAGTGCCTATTGAAGCACCCAAAGAAGCCCTATTGGGGGTAGGCTTTATTGAAGAGGACTTTAATGAAAAATGGCAGCTGTACGGTCCCAACATAGATGGCTGTGAGTTATGCAATGCCGGTTATAAAGGTCGCGTTGGGATCTACCAGGTAATGCCTATTACTGATGCGATAAGCCGTATTATCATGTCGCAGGGTAACGCGATAGATATTGCTGACCAAGCCAAACGCGAAGGCGTGAATGATTTACGCCGCTCTGGCATACTAAAAGTGATGCAAGGCTTAACTTCTATTGCAGAAGTAGAAGCCTGTACCAATGAATAAATAGTTGATGAACTCGCAGAATCGAATAAGGACGCACTATGGCTGCAACTGCTAATAAACAAATCACCTTCCTTTGGGAAGGCAAAGACAAAAAAGGCAAAGTGCTAAAAGGCGAGATGCGCGCTGCAGGTGAAGCTGTTGTCAATGCAACATTGCGCCGCCAAGGCATCACCGTTATCAAAGTAAAAAAACAAAGTGCTTTTGCCAGCAAGGGTAAAATTACCGATAAAGATATTACGCTTTTTACCCGCCAATTAGCGACAATGATGAAGGCTGGTGTACCGTTGTTACAAGCATTTGATATTGTAGGTAAAGGCCATAACAACCCCGCTGTCGCCAAACTATTGGGTGACATTAAAGCAGATGTAGAAACAGGTAGCAGCCTAAGTGCTTCATTCCGCAAATATCCACTTTATTTTGACGCTTTGTTCTGTAACTTGGTTGGCGCTGGTGAACAAGCCGGTATTTTAGACACTTTACTTGACCGTCTTGCCACTTACAAAGAAAAAATCCAGGCGATTAAAAGCAAAATTAAATCGGCGCTTACCTATCCTATAGCCATTTTAGTAGTGGCATTCGCTATTACGGCGATTATCATGATTTTTGTGATCCCTGCTTTTAAAGATCTTTTTAGCGGTTTCGGCGCAGATTTACCAACACCGACCTTAATCGTGATAGCCATCTCTGACATATTCGTTGATTGGTGGTGGGCAATTTTTGGCTCAATCGGCTTTGGTTTTTGGTTCTTCTTTTACACCTGGAAGCGCTCTGAAAAAATGCAAGCCACCATGGATAGGTTGCTGCTTAAAATGCCGATTTTTGGTGAACTGATCCGGAAAGCCACTATTGCACGTTTTGCACGCACATTGTCCACCATGTTTGCAGCAGGCGTTCCTCTGGTAGAAGCATTGGATTCGGTAGCTGGCGCTGCAGGCAACCGCGTGTATTACGATGCAACCAAAAAAATTCAAAGTGAAATTAGCACTGGTACCAGCTTAACCGTTGCCATGCAAAATGCACAGGTTTTCCCTAATATGGTGTTACAAATGACGGCCATCGGTGAAGAGTCTGGTGCATTGGACTCCATGTTAAGCAAGGTGGCTGACTTCTTCGAGGCCGAAGTTGATGATGCCGTCGCCTCAATTTCCAGCCTGATGGAGCCTGTAATCATGGTGGTGTTAGGCACATTGATTGGTGGCTTGGTCGTCGCTATGTACCTACCAATCTTCAAAATGGGCCAGGTTGTTGGCTAGCTGATCAAAAAATAAAAAAGCCGCTATCAAGCGGCTTTTTTTATTTCCATCCCAAATTATTATTTTTTTACTGCGGCCTGTAAATATCTTTCGATTTCCTTATATGGCACTGCGCCTGGCACGCGTTTACCATCTGAAAAAATTAACGCGGGCGTGCCCGTAATACCAAACTTACGCGCCAATTCGCCTACTTTTTCCAAAGGCACTTCACATTTACCTGTGCTTGTCGGCAACAGATCTTTTAGAATCCAGTCGCTCCAGGCTTTTTCGCGATTTGGTGCACACCAGATACTTCTGGATTTATTGGCTGCATCCGGATGCAATTGATCGATCGGGTATAAAAAAGTATAGATGGTGACATCCGTGATATTGGTAAGCTCTTTGCGCTCCAGCTGTTTGCAATAAGGGCAATCCACATCCGAAAATACCACCAGTTTACGGCTGCCGTTGCCTTTAACAATTTTAATCGCCTTATCCAAAGGCAGGCTGTTAAAGTCAATCTTGGTCAGCTCTTCTAAACGCTCACCTGTCACATCTTTTTTAGACTTCGGGTCAACCAGGCGGCCTTCGGCAATGATAAAAGTCAGTTTCTCATCGGTGTAAATAATCTGCCCACCTACAAATACTTCATACAGGCCCGCATAGGGTGTCTTCACAACACTATCCACTTTAAATTTTGGATAGGCCGCTTCAACGGCTTTTTTAAGACTGGCTTCATCCGCAATTGCAAAATGGCTGAGTGCCAGCATCGACAAAGCAATCAGTGGTTTAAATTGCATCATTTTTAGCTTCATGTGTACTTTCAAAATAAAATAAATATATAACTGCGTTTAATGCACGACTTGTTTGATAAGTAGTTTCTTCAGGGTGGCTTGCCGGGCGATTCGCTGCAAACCCCAATTGGTTAATTTTTTCAACAACATCTGTTCTGTGGCAAACAAATAATCCAAGCCACTGGTTAGGCCATTCATGCTGATGATATCTGCTTTCCTGCTGCGCTCAAATTGCCGTAAAAATGTATGTTCACCAATATCCTGCATGCTGTGTAGCTTTGCTGTTAATTGCGCTAGTTGCATCACATCCCTAAATCCTAAATTCACACCCTGCCCAGCCATTGGGTGAATTTGATGTGCGGCATCCCCCACCAGGACAATCCTTTCAGCGATAAGCTGTGATGCCGTTTGTTGATTTAAAACTGCAGTTTTTACCTGGCCAACTTGTTTTAATTTGCCTGACAAACCTTGCGACTGCGCTTGCACTTGTTCGCAAAGTGCTTCACTTGATAATGCTAACAAGTGAGCGGCCTTTTCGGTTGACACCGACCATACCATCGACACATGCTGATCAGGCAAAGGTAATAAAGCCAAAACATCATGCGCGCCAAACCATTGTTTTGCGATACCGCGGTGCGGATTTTCTGCTAAAAAATTAGCCACAACTGCCACTTGCTGATATTTTTTAACGTCGATACCGATATTGGCCTGCTGCCGCACCCATGAGTGTAACCCGTCAGCCGCCACAACCAGCTTGGCATTTATTTTCCGTGCCGGCTCTACATGCAATATCACCGCATCTGCCGTATATTCAATACTTGCACATGTTGCGTCTGAAATCACAGTCACACCCAAAGCCCGAACTTGCTGCCACAAAGCCGCAATTAATTGCTGGTTTTCAACAATCAAGCCCAGCTTAGCGACATTGGCATCGGCTGCAGTTAATTGCAAATCGCTTTCCGCCCCCCAAATATGCATGGCATCAATTGCACTAACGCGGTTTTCATCGACAAAATCCCATACCCCGATTGCCTTTAGCCAGGCTTCGATGCCTGGGGTTAGGGCATAAACGCGCTCATCCCAGCCGCCAGGGCTTAACGTTGGATTCGCACTTGCGGCTGGTTTATCTGATACCAGCACCACATGTTGATGCTGCAAGCTTAAAGCAACTGCAGCCGCCAGCCCTACCAGCCCGGCACCAACAACAATCACATCAGTATGAATTTGTTTGGTCATTTGTAATCAACGTTGCCGTAAATACATTATTTGCCATAGCTCATTTTACCAACCAGGAATTCACGCGCCGGATGCAACAACGACAGCGCAGCAAGCCCAAATCCACGCGCGCCAGAAACGCCTATCAAATCATTGGAAAATATCTCAAGCAGGCTATCGGTAAATCTAAGGCTGCCACGCGCGTCACGCGCGCGTAGCTTTTGATACGCTTGTAGCATCGGCTCACTGCCCCACTGCGTTTTTGGCGTATCAATCAACAACATCGCTAGCGCTTCTGCATCGCGCAGGCCTACATTAAAACCTTGCCCGGCAACCGGGTGCATGGTTTGTGCCGCATTGCCAATAATCGCCAAATGCGGGATAACAGATGCTTTTAAGGTGCTTAATTTAAGCGGGAACCGGTTACGTTTTTCTATGGATAAAAACTGGCCGACACGGTCGCCAAACGCTGCGTGCAATGCATTTAAAAATGCGGCATCATCCAAGGCCATCAAGGCGTCTATTCTCGTTTTTTCACCTGTCCATACCAAAGAAAACTCATGCGAATCTGCACTCTGCCCGTTTGGCAGCAAAGCCATCGGGCCTGTGGGTGTAAAACGTTCATAAGCGATATTAGAATGCGGCAGCTCGGTTTTGACTTTGCTGACCAGGGCATCATGCCCATAGTCCTTTGTTTCCCGCTCAATATCCGGAATATGATCCAGGCTACGCCCGCCATCCGCAATCACCGCTAATGGGCTACTGATGCAGATTTCACTATCGGCCTGTTTGAAAAATACTTCCGCAGCATTTGCCTGATGGCGCACTTCTGTGGCCACTGCCTCATACAGCACATGATTTAAATCCAGCGCTGCATCCAGCGCCTTAGTTAAGGCACCATAGGGCAGCACATAGCCCAGCGCCGGTAGTTGATGTTCAGATGCTTCTAATCTAGTGCGGCCAAAGCCGCCACGTTGTGAGATATGGATGGTGTTGATGGCGGTGGCCTGCGCTTCGATTTTAGACCAGATATTGAGCTTTTCTAAGATCAGGCGGCTGCCATGCGACAAGGCCAGCGCACGCATGTCACTGTGCGAAGCCCCTTTTGCGCGCGCCTCCAGCATGGTAAAAGGTATGCCTTCTTGCTGCAGGCTTAGTGCCAGCACAGCACCGACCGGGCCGCCGCCAACAATGATCATGGAATCTGCTTGCTTCATGATTGGTTCAATAGCCTTATGCGTTAAGCCTGCATCAATTGCTCTATATCAGCAATTTGCTTCACTGCATTCTTAGTCAGCACTTCATTACCCCCTGCGGTGATCAGCACATCATCTTCAATGCGGATACCGATATTCCAGAAATGTTCAGGCACGTTATCGGCTGGGCGCACATAGCAGCCAGGCTCAACCGTCAAAGTGTGGCCGGCCTCAAGCGTCGCCCAATTACCTGTTTTATCTTTATAATCACCCGCATCATGCACATCCAGGCCTAACCAGTGGCCAGTGCGGTGCATATAAAACTGGCGGTAGCTGGCATTTTCCAGCACTTCTTCTAGGCTACCTTGACACAATTTAAAATCAATAAAGCCTTGCACCAAAATATTCAACGCCGCTTCATGTGGCGCATTCCAATGATTGCCTGGCTTGGCAGCATCAATCGCGGCCAGTTGTGACTGCAATACCAAATCATACAAATCGCGCTGTGCAGGGCTAAATTTGCCATTCACAGGAAAGGTACGCGTAATATCGCTGGCATAGCCATCTAACTCGCAACCTGCATCAATCAACAATAAATCACCGTCATTCAAAGTGCAATTGTTGGCATTGTAATGCAGTGTACAAGCATTGGCGCCACCCGCCACAATGCTGGTATAAGCAGGCGCTTGTGCGCCATTGCGGTAAAATTCGTGTAAAAATTCGGCCTCGACCTCATACTCTTTTTGGTTGGGCCGCGTGCTTTGCATGGCACGATTGTGTGCGCCAGCCGCAATATTGGCACTGCGGCGCATTAAATCAATTTCAAACCCTGTTTTAATCAAGCGCTGCTTATCAACCAATTGACGCACATCCAGCACCGCCTCTGGCGCAGAGACGCCTGTGCGCACCAGATCCTTGACTTTGTTTAACCAATCGGTAACGCGCTTATCCCATGCGGCGTCAAAGCCCAGGCTATAAAACAATTGGTCTTGATTAGCCATTAGGCTTGGCATCAGTGCATCCAGCTCATGAATACTGTAGACTTCATCAAAGCCAAATTGCTGTTTCGCCGCGTCTGGGCCAAAACGAAAGCCATCCCAGATTTCGCGTTCAATATCTTTATCGCGGCAGAACAAGATACTTTTAGGCGCATCTCCGGCAATTAAAACCAGCACGCTTTCCGGCTCGGTAAATCCGGTCAGGTAATAAAAATAGCTATCAAACCGGTATGGATAATGGCTATCTCGATTACGCACGGCTTCCGGTGCTGTCGGGATAATGGCAATACCGTTGCCCATCTTGGTCAAGAGCTGGCGTCGGCGTTGCTGAAATTCATTTATATTGAACATAGGATATTTTTAATTTAAAGCATCAATTCATTCAGAGCCTGTAATCGCTCAGGCGTTCCAATATCATGCCATACACCTTGGTGATGTTGCGCTGTGGCTTTATTTTCAGCAATGGCTTGTCGTAATAATGGCGCCAATTTTGCAGCATCACCCACTTTAATCGACGCAAACAATCTGGGGTGATACACGCCTACACCGGAAAAAGTGTACATGGGCTCACCTCGATTAACCAGCAAACCGTCATGAACTGAAAAATCGCCCTGGCTATGCTGCGGCGGATTATCCACCAACACCAAATGCGCCAAGCCATTTGGGACCAATTCCACGCTTCTAAAATCGATATCGGTAAATGTATCGCCATTCACCACCAAAAATGGCTCCATTTGGATGCCGTCTTCAGTCAGTAAATGCAGCGCATTGGCAATACCACCCGCCGTTTCCAAGGCTTTTTCTTCTGGGCTATACCTGATTTTTAAACCCCATTGGCTGCCGTCACCAAGCGCCGCTTCAATCTGGCTACCTAAATGCGCATGGTTGATCACCACTTCTTCAAAACCCGCTTTGGCCAGGTTCTCCAGATGCCAAACGATTAAAGGCTTGCCACCCACTTTTAATAGCGGCTTTGGCGTATGGTCAGTGAGCGGGCGCATGCGCTCACCCCTGCCCGCGGCTAATATCATGGCGCGCATTAAAAGGTGTAGCCTTCTTGCGGTTTAACATTTTCCAGCTGGTTAAGCAGCCTGAGCATTGGGCGCAATTCCACATAACGCTCACAAGTCTTACGTAAATAATGCATCACCAATGGCATGTCTTTTAAGTAGCCGTCTTTGCCATCCCGATGATAAAGCCGCGCAAAAATACCCAGCACTTTAATGTGGCGCTGCGCGCCCATCCATTCAAAATCGCGATAAAACTCACTAAAGTCATCCGGCACCGGCAGGCCTGCTTTTTTAGCCGGCTGCCAGTAGCGCACCGCCCAATCAATAATTTGCTCTTCATCCCACTCAATATAAGCATCTTTCAACAAAGACACCAAATCGTAAGTGATGGCGCCATGAACGGCATCCTGAAAATCCAGCACACCCGGGTTTTGTTCACAGATCATCAAGTTACGCGAGTGATAATCGCGATGCACCGTCACTTGAGCCTGCGCCAGGATATTGTCAATCAGCACCGAAAAGGTATTTTGCAGCACGGCTTCTTGCTCTTTAGTGAGGGTGATACCTAAATGCTTGCTGATGTACCAATCAGGAAAAAGCTGCATTTCACGTAGTAATAAAGCCGCATCGTAATCAGGCAAAATGCCCTTTTGACTAGCCAGCTGCATTTTAATCAGCGCGTCTGTTGCGTCTGAATATAATTTTTTCGCATTGTCATTATTCAACACGCTTAAATAAGTGTCATCACCCAAATCGCTAATCAGCAAAAAACCTTGCTGGAGATCTTGCGCGATTATCTTGGGGACATTTAAACCCGCGTCTAATAATAACTGCGCCACTTTAACAAAAGGTGTGCAATCTTCTTGCGGCGGCGGCGCATCCATGGCAATCAAGGTACTGCTGTCCGGATAGGTGTTCGCCAAATGCACCCTGAAATAGCGCCTGAAACTAGCATCCGCTGAGGCAACGGTTAAAGTAAATGGTTGTTTTAGCGTAGCATCCAACCAATTTGTTAATTCTGATAATCTATCCACTGCCAACCTTTAATATGTTTTATTGATGATGATTTATTCAATACAAATAAACCCATTGCCTTAAACTGACTACTTAAATACAGTTATATACGATTTTATCATTCATCTGTAAAATAGACAGTCTAGGTTTTGTGTAAACAAAAATCATTTATTAACTTATGCCTGTTAATTCGGTGCATGAATGTAGATTGCGCATAAAAAGAAATCGCCATTGCACTATACTTTTTTAAACATTATTCGTTCTATTGTTGATTCTGCACAGCATTACTGTGTGCTAGTCTTTACGCTATTGTTATCTGGCTTTGGCATCATGGCGTCTGCAGAGACCTTAACCACCGAACTTTTCCATATCCCCGAAACCACCTTGCCTACGGCGCAGCCAGACGCCATTGAAATTGAAGGTGACAAAATGGATATGTACCTTGATCGCAAAATGCGCGCCAGCGGCAATGCATCCATCAGCAAAGGCGAGCAAAAAATCTATGGTGATAACATCGAATACGATGTGCAGAATGACGAATTGCAAGTAGACGGCAATGCTCGCATTGAGCTAGGCGATGGCCAGATTACCGGGCCAGGACTCAAAATGCGCTTATCGGACAGCATTGGTGAAATGCACGATGCTTCGATCACATTGAATAAAAGCATTAGCAACACCTCGGCGCCTTATGGCCCCCAAATTGGCCCGAGTGACTATACGCAGTCTAAATTACTCAACTCACAAACCACTTTAACCGACGACCCAAGACTGTACCAAGACAACTATCGCGAACCCGCAACGCCGATTGGGCAAGCCTCTATTGATCCTAAATTCAACTCCTCTCGCGGTGATGCTAAAGCGGTGTTTTTTGAAGGTGAAGATAAAAAGCGGCTACAACATGCGCGCTACACCACTTGCGAACCAGGTGTTGATGACTGGTACATTAAAGCCCGTGAAATTATATTGGACGACTATACGCAATCCGGCACTGCCACCAACGCGCATATTGAATTTAAAGGCGTTCCGCTCCTGTATATGCCATGGATGAGCTTTTCATTTAACAATGAACGAAAATCGGGCTTTTTAGCGCCTACCGTCGGCACCACCAGCCGCAGCGGTTTTGAAACCTTAATCCCTTACTATATTAATATCGCCCCCAATGTTGATGCCACAGTAGGCGCACGCTACTTAAGTAAACGCGGCTTGCAACTGCAAGGCGAATTACGCTACCTGAACGAAAACTTTTCCGGTATCAATAATGTAGAGTATTTAGATAACGATAGCCTAAGCGGGCAGCAGCGCTACTATGCCAATATTAGCCATAGCCATCGCTTAAGCGACCGCTGGTCAGCTAGCTATAACATCGAAAAAGTATCGGATAACCAATACTTTTCAGAAACCTCTACACGCATCGTAAGCACCAGCCGCGTTAACTTGCCGCAACAAGGTACCATTGATTATGTGGGCGATGTATGGCGCTTCAATGGCTTGGTGCAACGTTACCAAAACCTGGATCAAATCAATTACGCCTACCAACGTTTACCGCAGCTAACCCTAACAGCGGATAAAGAATGGGAGTCAGTTAATGGCAACCTATACAGTGAATGGGTTTATTTTGACCGCAACAGTGAAGCGCCAACTGCGCCGACCGGTAGCCGCCTCACCGTATACCCTTCCCTTAGCGTGCCGTTTACAGCTCCATATGGATTTATCACACCGAAAATCGGCGTTCATGCCACCGCTTACAACCTGAACGATAACAACTACATGGTAAACGGCAGCAACCTCAGCAATAATTCTGCCACACGAACTTTGCCTATTTTCAGCTTGGATAGCGGCTTGTATTTTGAGCGCGACGTCAATATTGTTAAAAACAGCTACACACAAACCATTGAACCGCGCATGTTCTATGTATATATCCCGGATAAAAAACAGGATTTACTGCCGGTATTCGATTCGGCTTTGGCGGATTTGAACTTAACCTCCCTATTTACTGAAAACCAGTTTACCGGTAACGACAGGGTCAATAACGCCAATCAGCTCAGCCTAGCAGTCACCTCGCGCATGATTGATAAAAACACAGGTATTGAGCGCCTGTCTGCTACCATTGGTCAGCGTTATTATTTTGCCGACCAAAATGTGACGATACCCGGCAGCATACAACCGCAAAGCAACACTTCTGACGTTATCGCCGCGGTTACCGCCAGGCTTTCCAATAAATGGAACCTGGATGCTTTTTGGCAATACAACACGGATGATGCAGGCATTGTGCGCTCCAATATATTGGCCAGGTACAATCCCGAACCCGGTAAATTGATGAATGTTGGCTACCGTTATACCCAACAATTCTTAGAGCAAATCAACGTGTCCGGCCAATGGCCATTAAGCCGCGGCTGGTATGGTGTTGGTAGACTTAACTACTCTATTCGCGAAAAAACCCTAATTGAAAGCTTGGCCGGTCTGGAATATGATGCTGGTTGCTGGCAATTGCGTACCGTGTTCCAGCGTGTGGAAACCGCCACGGCAGACGCCAACTACGGCTTTTTCTTACAGCTTGAGCTGGGTGGCTTAGCCTCAATCGGCTCAAATCCACTAAATTTGTTACGCCGCGATATTCCGGGCTATTTAAGCTCTAGTGAGATTCCAAACATTTACAGGCAGCAAAATTACAACCAATGAAATTAACCCATATGATTCAATTTTTTAAACCTTTATTGTTAAGCCTGCTATTGGCTTCCAATATGCTGATGGCTGCAACCAGCACAGATAGCGCTGTTAAAATGGATCGCATTATCGCCGTCGTCGATCAAAGCGTCATTACCGAGCAAGAATTAGCCGACCGAATCAACACCGTTACCGCACAGCTTGAAAAGCAAGGCACCGCTTTACCACCTGCCGAGGTGCTGCAAAAACAAATTTTAGAACGCCTGATAGTCGATAGCTTGCAGCTGCAACTGGCCAACCAAACCGGCATCAAAATAGATGACACTCAGCTTGATAAAACCATAGAACGTATCGCCACCCAAAACAAGCTGAGCGTGGATGAATTTAAAAAAGCCTTGGAAGCAGACGGCTTAACCATGCGTAAATTTCGCGAAGATATCCGCAGCGAAATTACCATTGCGCGCTTAAGAGAGCGCGAAGTCGATAATAAAATCACGGTTTCAGATGGCGAAATTGATAACTATTTAACGACGCAGGCCAATCGTGGTGAAGAACAAGATGAGTATGAAATTGCCCATATCTTGATACGCTCTCCAGAAGACAGCTCGCCGGAAGACCTGGAAAAAGTACGCAGCAAAACCGAAGCCGCCTTGAAAGAGCTTTCCGGCGGCAAAGACTTTGCACAAGTATCGGCCAGCTATTCAGACGCACCAAACGCGCTAGAAGGGGGTAAATTAGGCTGGAAAAACAGCACGCAAATCCCTGCATTATTCTTAGATGCGGTTAAGGCCATGCAAGTGGGTGATATCTCACAACCTTTGCGCAGCCCAAACGGCTTTCATATTTTAAAACTGACCAACCGCCGCGGCGGCACTTCTACCTTAATGATAGACCAAACCCATGCACGCCATATCCTGATTAAATTAACCGAAGTGGTTTCTGAAAAAGACGGCCAACAAAAGATGGAGACGATTAAAGAGCGTTTGGATAATGGCGTTAAGTTTGAAGAAATGGCGCGCCAATATTCAGAAGACGGTAGCGCCAGCAACGGCGGTGACCTAGGCTGGGTCAACCCTGGTGACACGGTACCTGCTTTCGAAAAAGCCATGAATGATCTGGGTCTTGGCGAAATCAGTGAACCTGTTCGTTCACCGTTTGGCTGGCATATCATCCAGGTATTGGAACGTCGTAAACAGGACATGAGTAAAGAAGCCGCCAGATTAAAGGCACGCCAAGAAATTCGTGCCCGTAAATCGGAAGAAGCTTATCAGGACTGGGTGCGTGAATTGCGTGACCGCGCCTTTGTTGAGTTGCGTTTAGAAGATAAGTTTTAATTGTATTAAATTCACTGAAGCCTTTTCAGACTTGCAATGGGCGCCTTTAACGCCGCATGACAACGGAAATTGAATTTTTAAAGATGCCCATCCCTAGAATAGCGATTACCTCAGGCGAGCCAGCCGGGATAGGCCCCGATATCTGCGTGTTACTGGCTCAACTGGCTATTGCGGCGGATATCACCGTGATTGGCGATATTGAAGTACTAAAAAGCCGCGCGCAACAACTGAATATTCCACTGGCTATTGTGCCTTATGAAATATCGCCAGGCACCCAGCTACACACTAAAAACCAGCTTAAAGTATTACATATTCCGACGGCAGCGGCAGTAAATGCAGGTACCTTAAACCCAGCCAATAGCCAGTATGTATTAAACACCCTCACTTGCGCCATTGATGGCGCATTAAGCCATGCGTTTGATGCGATTGTGACCGCGCCAGTACACAAGGGCGTGATTAATGATGCCGGTATTGCTTTTACCGGGCATACCGAGTTTCTAGCAGAACATACCAGCACCCAGAATGTAGTGATGATGTTGGTAGGTAGCGGTTTAAGAGTGGCACTGGCGACTATCCACTTAGCCTTAAAAGATGTGCCTGCCGCCATTACCCAATCCGGATTAGAAACAACGGTCCGCATTTTGCATCACGATTTAGTGACAAAATTTGGCCTTGTAAACCCACGCATTCTGGTAGCAGGCCTTAATCCGCATGCAGGCGAAGACGGTTATCTGGGGCGTGAAGAAATTGAAGTGATTAACCCCGTATTGAATAAACTACGTGATGAGGGCATGCAGCTAGTCGGTGCATTACCCGCAGATACGTTATTTGCCAAACACCACCTAAGTAAAGCAGACGCAGTGCTGGCCATGTATCACGACCAGGGCCTGCCTGTGCTAAAACATGCCAGTTTTGGCGAAGGCGTCAATGTCACATTGGGCCTGCCCATCATCCGCACCTCTGTTGACCATGGCACTGCGCTTGATTTGGCCGGCACAGGTAAAATCGATATCGGCAGCATGCTCAGTGCCATCAACTTAGCCATTGAATTAGCAGGCCATAAAGTTAACATATGAAACATGTCGCAAAAAAAAGATTCGGTCAAAATTTCCTGACCGATCAAGGTGTTATCAGCAGCCTGGTAGAGGCCATTAATCCGCAAGCCAACCAAGTGATTGTCGAAATCGGGCCTGGTCTTGGCGCGTTAACCAAACCGTTATTGGCAAAAATCGAGCATTTGCATGTGGTCGAAATCGACCGTGATATTGTCAGCTGGATGCAAAGCGAATATGCAAAACCCGCTTATGCAAAAAACATTTTAAATATCCATAATGTGGATGCGTTGAAATTCGATTTCTCAAGCTTAAGCAGTAATCTCAGGGTTACTGGAAATTTACCTTACAACATCTCAACACCTATATTGTTTCATCTGCTGGATAACGTTAGCCATATCACCGATATGCATTTTATGCTGCAAAAAGAAGTGGTTGAGCGCATGGTGGCGCAGCCTTCAACGGCTGCCTACGGGCGGCTTTCGGTGATGCTGCAATATTACCTGGCGATGGAATACCTGATTACCGTGCCACCGGAAGCATTCGACCCGGCACCAAAAGTGGAATCCGCTTTTGTGCGTTGCGTGCCGCATGCCACGCTGCCTTTTGTTGCCAATGATACAGCCCTGTTTTATAAAGTCGTGTTGGCTGCATTTGGCCAGCGCCGCAAAACGCTGCGTAATACATTAAAAGGCCTATTGGATGATGCTGGCTTTATGGCCTTAGGCATTAACCCGCAATTGCGCGCCGAAAATCTAAGCGTTGCCGAATTCGTTAATATCAGCAACTATGTGGGCGATTCGCTTGTTTGATATAATCACTTAAATTTCCAACACCCATCATCTATTAGAGAAAACCCATGCGAATCATCTTACTTGGCGCACCAGGCGCAGGCAAAGGCA
>JAZKEN010000004.1:0-1106 GCA_040387035.1 Pseudomonadota bacterium
TGGATGTGACCGATGGTCGCGTGGTAAAAGGCATCAATTTTTTAGAGCTGCGCGATGCGGGCGACCCGGTTGAAATTGCCAAGCGCTATGATGACCAGGGCGCAGATGAACTGACATTCCTGGATATCACCGCCAGTTCAGATAACCGTGGCTTGATTCTGCACATTATTGAACAAGTCGCCAGCCAGGTATTTATCCCGCTGACAGTGGGTGGTGGCGTGCGCGAGGTGGAAGACGTGCGCCGTTTGCTGAACGCAGGCGCCGATAAAGTCAGTATCAACACCACCGCTGTGTTGAACCCGCAAGTGGTGCAAGATGCCGCTGCCCGCTTTGGTTCGCAATGCATCGTGGTAGCCATTGACGCTAAAAAGGTAGACAATCAGCCATTCGAGTGGGAAGTATTCACGCATGGTGGCCGCAAAGCCACAGGTCTGGATGCCGTTAAATGGGCGCAGCATATGGTAAGCCTTGGCGCAGGTGAGCTACTGGTCACCAGTATGGATAGGGACGGTACTAAAATTGGTTTTAATAACCCGTTGAACCGCGCCATTAGCGATGCGGTGGATGTGCCCTTGATTGCTTCCGGCGGTGTCGGTAATTTGCAGCACCTGGTTGATGGCGTCACAATAGGCGGGGCAGATGCAGTGCTGGCGGCCAGCATTTTTCACTATGGCGAATATACGGTTAATCAGGCAAAAGAATATATGCGTAGCCACCATATTGAGGTCAGGCTGTGAGGCTAAAATGAATTGGCTGGATGAAGTGAACTGGGATGCCAATGGCCTGGTGCCGGTGATTGCACAGGAATACGATACCGGCAAAGTATTGATGTTTGCCTGGATGAACCGCGAAGCCTTGCAGTTAACCAGTGATACTAAACAAGCAGTGTACTGGTCGCGCTCGCGCAATAAGCTGTGGCGCAAGGGCGAAGAATCCGGCCATATCCAGAAAGTGCACGAAATTCGACTGGACTGCGATGAAGACGTTATTTTGATCAACGTTGAGCAAATCGGTGGAATTGCTTGTCATACTGGCAGGCATAATTGTTTTTTTAAGAAACTTGATGATAACCAGTGGCTGATTGACCAAGCCGTGATTAAAAATCC
>JAZKEN010000004.1:1206-10130 GCA_040387035.1 Pseudomonadota bacterium
CCACAAGATGTACTGGACGAATTGGCGCGCCGCGAAGGCCTGTCTGGCATTGCAGAAAAAGAAAGTCGCGTTAAGTAATATGAGCGCAGATTGTATTTTTTGTAAAATTATCAGTGGCGCTATTCCCGCTAATAAAATCTATGAAGACGATGATTTCATTGCCTTTCATGACATACGGCCGATGGCAAAAATCCATTTTTTAATTGTGCCAAAATTGCATATTGAGACGTTAAAAGATTGTACCGACGCGCATCAGGCATTATTAGGCAAGGCTTTATTGCTGGTGCCCAAATTAGCGCAAGAACAAGGCCTGGTCGGCTTTAAAACACTGATTAATACGGGTCGTGAAGGTGGGCAGGAAGTATTTCATATCCACGTCCACGTATTTGGCGGCGGTAAAACCGATGCTTAGCGCATTACAGCGTTGCCTGGTACTGCATCGCCAATCATCAATTTTATTTGCGTCAGTCTACAAAATATAGGAGAGCATCATGGGTTCATTCAGTTTATGGCATTGGTTGATTGTATTATTGATTGTGGTGCTGATATTTGGCACCAAAAAATTACGCAATATGGGTAGTGACGTCGGTGGCGCGGTCAATGAGTTTAAAAAAGCCATGAAAGACGAGCAAGTGACGGACAAAAACAATGAGGATGTAGGCACTACAATCGAAGGCGAAGTGACCAATAAGTCTAAGCAGTAAAGCAGCGTGACGGATTTTAAGCGTGTTTGATGTTTCATTTTCTGAGTTGATGGTCATTGCCGTGGTGGCATTGCTGGTCATTGGCCCGGAAAAACTACCGAAAGTAGCCCGCACAATTGGCGCGCTGACTGGCCGCGTGCAGCGTTATGTGGGGCAGGTGAAGGAAGAAGTCAATCGCGAGTTGCGTTTTGAAGAATTGCAGAAGCTGCAACAAGAGATCCAGCAATCCGTACAAGCCGCGCAATCCAGTGTGCAGCAACAGGTAGCAACAATCGAAAACGCTATCAGCCAGGATGACGGCATATCCAACGTTGAGCCAGAAGTGGCAACAAAACCAATACGAAAACCGCGCATCGCCAAATCTGGCGTACCTGCCTCAAAAAAAGTGGCATCGGCTAAAGCCTCAAGCAAAAAAGTTGGGATGTAATGGGCACCCCAACCGAACATTTTATTTCACACTTGATTGAGCTGCGTAACCGCCTGCTTAAAATCGTACTGGGCTTTGTGCTGGTATTTATTGGCTTATTCCCGTTTGCCAACAAGATTTATGCGCTACTTGCTGCGCCCATGCTGGCTAAATTGCCAGAGGGTGGCCAAATGATTGCAACCGCTGTGACCACGCCTTTTTTTGTGCCGATGAAAGTGGCGATGATGGCGGCTTTTATTATTTCGCTGCCGCACACGCTGTATCAAATTTGGGCGTTTGTGGCACCGGGTTTATACAGCCATGAGAAAAAGCTGATGGTGCCGGTGATTGCGGCTAGTACTTTACTGTTTATTATCGGCATGGCGTTTGCGTACTTCGCTGTGTTTCCGACGGTATTTGGGTTTATTGTCGGCAGCGCACCAGTGGGCGTAGCGGTGATGACGGACATTGGCGAGTATCTGGATTTCGTGATGACGCTGTTTATGGCGTTTGGCCTGGCGTTTGAAGTGCCAATCGCCGTGGTATTAGTTGCACGCTTTGGCTGGGTGAGTGTTGCGCAACTCAAAGAAGCGCGTAGTTATGTAATAGTAGGCGCCTTTATTTTAGGCGCAATCTTTACCCCGCCCGATATTATTTCGCAATTTATGCTGGCAGTACCTTTGTGGCTATTATATGAGTTAGGCATTTTGGTTGCGCAGTACACAACTCCTAAAAACCCGTCTGTATCAAACTCTATAAAAGCTTAATTTTAAAGTCGATTATCTTTTTGCAACGGCGGGTTTGGGTCGTCTGCCAATCACTACATTGACTTTCATTTCGCTGCCTTGACGTACGATGGTCAATACTGCTTTTTCATTGGGTTGGAGCACGGCGATAATATTGAGCATGCTGCTGCTATCAGTGACTTCATGATTATTAATCGCCAGCAATATATCGCCTGATTTAATGCCTGCAATGTCAGCCGGGCTTTCGCGCAAAACGCCTGCAATCAGTGAGCCTTGAACCTTACTCAATTTAAATGATTCCGCCAATTCCGGGGTGACGTCCTGCGCTTCGATACCAATCCAGCCGCGCGTCACTGAGCCGCTTGCGGCAATCTGTTCCATCACTTGTTTGGCCAGGCTGGCAGGAATTGCAAAACCGATACCCATTGAGCCGCCACTACGCGAATAAATCGCGCTATTAATGCCGACCAGATTGCCTTCCGCATCAATCAATGCACCACCTGAGTTACCAGGGTTGATGGATGCATCGGTTTGAATAAAGTTCTCAAAAGTATTGATGCCAAGATGGTTGCGGCCAAGCGCGCTGACAATACCTTGCGTAACTGTTTGGCCCACACCGAAAGGATTGCCGATAGCGAGCACCACATCGCCCACATCTAACGTATCGGGCGCTGCAAAGGTGATAAAGGGCAGCATTTCAGCGTCTACTTTAATCACCGCCAGATCTGTTTCAGGGTCGGTGCCCACTACCTGTGCCGGCAATTTTCTGCCGTCGGATAACAAAATTTCAATCTCATCGGCACTGGCCACTACATGGTCATTGGTTAATATCAGGCCTTGCTCACTGACAATGACACCACTGCCCAAGCTGTTTTCTGGCTGATCTTCTTCATCTTCCAGTTGGTCGCCAAAAAAATGCCTGAATAGCGGATCATCCTTATATTGTTGGTGTGGATTGACAATGGTTTTTTGGCTGGATGTAAATATATTTACCACGGCTGGCATGGCTTTTTTGGCGGCAGCACTGTAACTGCCAACAGGGTTTGAAGTATTGGCTGGTGTTGGCTGCACTTGCTGAATAACAATGGGCTCTGGCGAAGTGTTTAATAGCTGCGGATAAAATAAACGCAATACAAACAATAGGCCCAGACAGGCAGTGACAGATTGCGCAAAAATAAGCCAAATTCTTTGCATGTTTTTAAAGTTAAAATGATATACATATAAGTATATTGGAAATAAAGGTGAAAACGCATGAAATTGACTGACTTGAACAATTATTTAAACCAATTACTAAAGCCGGAATTGTTTAATGATTATTGCCCGAATGGATTGCAGGTCGAAGGCAAGCAAGAGGTTCAACATATCGTCACCGGCGTGACGGCAAGTTATGAGTTGCTAGAGGCGGCATTGGCGGTTAAAGCCGATGCGATACTAGTGCACCACGGCTACTTCTGGCGTGGCGAATCCGCCGCGATTGTGGGTATCAAAAAGCGCCGCATTCAGTTTTTATTGCAGCATGATTTAAGCCTGATTGCCTATCATTTGCCCTTGGATGCACATGCAGAGCTTGGCAATAATGTGATGCTGGCCAAAGAATTAGGGCTTGTGCCAACTGGTTGGGCAGGCCAGAAAAATAAAAATGAGCCAAATATGCTGCTTTTGGCGGAATTAAGTGAGCCGCTACCACTCAAAGATTTTGCACAAATGATTGATCGTAAGCTGCATCGTGCGGCACAGGTGATTGGTGACTTGAACCAAGTTGTACAGAAAATTGCATTATGCACGGGTGCTGCCCAAGGCTATATTGAGCAAGCGGTAGCTGCCGGCGTGGATGTCTATTTGAGCGGAGAGATTTCTGAGCCTACGGTGCATATCGCGCGTGAAACGGGTGTGTCTTATATTGCAGCAGGACATCACGCAACAGAACGTTACGGTATACAAGCTTTAGGTCAGCATTTGGCCGAAAAATTTGGCTTAACACACACTTTTATCGATTGTGATAACCCGGTTTAAGTTTTGCTGAATGAACGGTATTAATTGTTTTATTTCAATTACTTATACAATTAAATTTGGTTTATTAGTTAAAAAATTGTATAATCATGCGCTTTGCAAATAACCACTATTGATTCAAGTGTAACTATTAACGAATTTACACCAAGTTAACAAAATTACCCCAAAAGGGTAAGTTAAAGGAAAACAATGTCAGACAACAAAATTGACAAAGAGCATACAAGCAGCGACTCGCTCTCATTTTCGGCGCCTACTGCCGTCAACCAACAAAAGCGTAACTTTTTAATCGCGGCAACCGCAGGCGTAGGTGCGTTAGGCGCAGCAGCCGTTGCCGTGCCGTTTGTAGGTAGCATGTTGCCAAGCGAGCGAGCAAAAGCCGCCGGCGCACCGGTTGAAGTGGATATCAGTAAAATTCAGCCAGGCACGATGATGACAGCCGAGTGGCGCGGTCAGCCGGTGTGGATTATTAATCGCACGGATGAAATGACGGCGGAGCTTACCAAGCATAACGATCAGCTGTCTGATCCCAATTGTGAAGTGCCGCAGCAACCGGCTTATTGCAAAAATGCTGGCCGCTCAATCAAGCCAAATATCGCGGTAGTGGTGGGTATTTGCACACACCTTGGCTGTTCGCCAACTGAAAAATTACAACCAGGCGGCGATATGGGCGAAAACTGGACGGGTGGCTTTTTCTGTCCATGCCATGGCTCCAAGTTCGACTTGGCCGGTCGCGTATATAAGGGCTCTCCTGCACCCATCAATTTAGTGGTGCCGCCTTACCAATATTTAACCGAAACCACCGTATTGATTGGTGATGATACGAAAGCAGAGGCTTAAATCATGGCGCAAGATCAAACAAAAACACAAGCCAAGGGTTTAATGGGCTGGGTAGATGCCCGCCTGCCTGTCACCAGCTTCGTTAAAGCGCACCTTACCGAATACTACGCACCAAAGAACTTTAATTTCTGGTACTTTTTCGGTTCATTAGCCTTATTGATATTGGTGTTGCAAATCGTTACCGGTATTTTCCTGACCATGCATTACAAGCCGGACGCGCAACAAGCGTTTGCATCCGTTGAGTACATTATGCGTGACGTGTTTGGCGGCAATATCATTCGCTATATGCACTCTACCGGTGCTTCCATGTTCTTTGTGGTGATTTATCTGCATATGTTCCGTGGCCTGATCTACGGCTCATACAGAAACCCAAGGGAGCTTATCTGGCTGTTTGGAGTAGGTATTTTCCTGGTATTGATGGGTGAGGCGTTCTTTGGTTACCTATTACCTTGGGGCCAAATGTCTTATTGGGGTGCGCAAGTGATTGTGAACCTGTTTGCGACGATTCCATTTATCGGCCCGGATTTATCTGAGTGGCTGCGTGGCGATTACTTGATTTCAGATGCAACGCTTAACCGCTTCTTTGCGTTCCATGTGATTGCCTTGCCATTTGTGCTGGCTGGCCTGGTCGCGGTGCATTTGGTTGCCCTGCACGAAGTGGGTTCAAACAATCCGGATGGCGTTGAAATCAAGGCCAACAAAGATAAAAAAACCGGTATTCCATTGGATGGCATTCCTTTTCACCCCTATTACACGGTGAAAGATTTGGTTGGCGTTGTGGTGTTTTTAATCGTATTTGCCAGCATCTTATTCTTTGCTCCGGAAATGGGTGGCTACTTTATCGAAGCCAATAATTTTATCCCGGCCGATCCACTAAAAACGCCTGCACATATTGCGCCCGTATGGTATTTCACGCCTTACTACTCAATCTTGCGCGCGGTACCACCGATCATGAATTCACAGTTTCCTGGTGTGGCCGCAATGGGGCTATCTGTAATGATATTCGCACTATTGCCTTGGCTGGATAAGAGCCCGGTGAAATCGATTCGTTACCGCGGCACGCTGTATAAAAAATGGCTTGCAGCCTTTGTGGTGAGCTTTTTGGTGTTGGGTTATTTAGGAACAGTGCCTTCAAATATCTGGGGCCAATTCGGTAGCTGGCTAGGCGGCGCAGATCGCGCAACGGTAGTGGCGCGTTTCTTTACTGCTGTTTATTTCTTGTTCTTTATCTTAATGCCTTGGTATACCGCAAAAGATAAAACCAAGCCTGTGCCAGAGAGAGTGACTTACTAATATGAAAAAGTCTAATATGAAAAAACTATTCACTTTATTGGCCTTTTTGCCCTTGCTTGCGTTGGCTAATGAATCTGAGATTAGCGTTAAAGCACCGATTGATCCAACCAACAAAGAGTCGCTGCAACGTGGCGCACATACCTTTATCAATTATTGCCTGAATTGTCATAGTGCAAAATACATGCGCTACAACCGTCTGGTCGATATTGGCTTTACTGAGAAGCAGATTAAAGACAATTTATTGTTTGCGGGTGAAAAAGTAGGCGACACCATGCAAGTATCGATTGACCCGGCTGATGCCAAAAAGTGGTTTGGCGTAACGCCGCCGGATTTGTCTGTTGAAGTGCGTGCACGTGGTGCGGATTGGGTTTATGCCTATATGCGCGGTTTCTACCGTGACAGCACAACGCCAACCGGCTGGAATAATACGGTCTATCCAAAAGTGGCTATGCCGCATGTGTTGTATGAATTACAAGGTGAGCAAGTGTTAAACCATGAAACGCATCAATTGGAACTGGTAAAGCCAGGCAAATTGACGCCTTCCGAATACAACGCATTTGCTGCAGATTTAACCAACTACCTGGCTTTTATGTCTGAGCCGGGCAAGCAGAGCCGTAAGCATATGGGTTGGTGGGTATTGCTGTTTTTAGGCGTGCTGTTAGTGTTGGCTAAAAAGCTTAAAGCGGAATACTGGAAAGACATTCATTAATTGAATAAAAGCATTAAATAGAAATACTGAAGATACGAACGATTAAAACGCATTTCTAATTAAGAAAGAATAATCATTATGATGAAACTATACTCAGGCACAGTTGACCCTTTTAGTCATCGCTGCCGCATCGTGCTGTTTGAAAAAGGCATGGATTTTGAAGTGATTGATGTGGATTTAGCCAACAAGCCGGAAGACCTGGCCGTGTTGAATCCTTACAATGCCGTACCGGTGCTGGTTGAGCGTGACTTGGTGCTATCAGAAGCCAATATCATCAATGAATACATTGATGAGCGTTTCCCGCACCCACAGTTGATGCCTGCAGACCCGGTCATGCGCGCTCGCGCCAGATTGTTTTTGTACAATTTTGAAAAAGACTTGTTCGACCACATTAAAGATGTGGAATCGGATAACCAGGAAGTAGCGGATAAAGCGCGCAAAACCATTCGCGACAATTTAACGCAAATCGTGCCTATCTTCAGTAAACAAAACTATTTATTGGGTGATGACTATTCGATGCTGGACGTTGCGGTAACGCCACTGCTTTGGCGTTTGGGCCATTACGGTATCGAGTTGCCAAATCAGGCATCGCCGTTACTTAAATACGCCGAGCGCCTGTTTTCGCGTCCATTGTATGCGGATGCGATGACGCCATCAGAAAAAGCGATGCGTAAATAAACTAAAATATCGTCGCATTACGGCGTTGCGCAATAAAATTAATTCGTTGTATATTTGTTATATGCGTCCTCGTTAATTTTATTGCGCGCCTTGTACTGCTTAGATATTTTAATTTATTGAATAAAGTATTAGATACTAAAACCTAGATCAAAATGAGCGAGTTAATTTCTACCAAGCCTTATATGATTCGCGCCATTCACGAATGGTGCGTTGATAACCATTTAACCCCGCATTTGCTGGTGGCTGTCAACCCGCAAACACGGGTGCCGGTGGCGTTCGTTAAGGAGGGCGAGATAGTGCTCAATCTTAATTATTCTGCGACCAAAGACCTGCATATCGATAATGAGGCGATTGTGTTCTCTGCGCGCTTTAGTGGCGTGTCTCAAAATCTTTATGTGCCGATGAATGCGGTTAAAGGTATTTTTGCGCGCGAAAATGGCCAAGGCATGTTTTTCGAAGTTAGCGCTAGCGATACCACGGCTAACACAAGTACTACGGATGCCAGTAAATCCGAATCGTCAAAACCTGCGGATTTGCCAGCTAAAAAGAAACCAACCCTAACAATCGTTAAGTAAACTGGTTTTTAATAATGGCGCAGAATTAAGCGTCCCGAAAATAAATGTCATAAAAAGACAAATATTTTCCCAAAGGGGCTAGGCTTTAATAAATAAAATTGTTATAGTCACGCCTTCAAGAAATGCCGGGTTAGCTCAGTTGGTAGAGCAGCGCACTTGTAATGCGAAGGTCATCAGTTCGATTCCGATACCCGGCACCAAATTCTCACTCATAATCCTAAAATGATTAAAGACTTAGCCGCAATTAGCTTGGTCTTGCTCATTAAATATTTGCTCATTTTATTTGACAGTATGTCAAAAAATCAGCATAATCGCGGGTTCGGTTAGGAGGGGTGGCCGAGTGGTTAAAGGCGACGGACTGTAAATCCGTTCTCTCTGAGTACGAAGGTTCGAATCCTTCCCCCTCCACCAAAATTTAGTTGTTTGTATTAGTTTGTTGCAGTATGCGTTGCTATTAAGCCTGTTGACGTTGATTTGATGGCTATGCGGGTGTAGCTCAGTTGGTAGAGCTTCAGTTTTCCAAACTGAATGTCGCGAGTTCGAGCCTCGTCGCCCGCTCCAAATAATTGGGTTTGCGGCGACGTTAGTCAGCGTGGGTTATAGCTGTGCTTAATAGATGCAGTTTAAGATGGATGCAATTTAAGCGCAGTAATAAAGACAAGCGCCCATGTGGCTCAGTGGTAGAGCACTCCCTTGGTAAGGGAGAGGTCGCGGGTCCGATTCCCGCCATGGGCACCACTAATGCAGTTTGAATCTGCATGATTTGGCGGTGTAAAGTTTTATTAAGTTAAATAAAACTTTTAAGGTCTGCACTAGAGATAGGCAAAGCTAGACGTAGGCAAAAACAGAGCGTTAAGTTAATAAAATTTTATTAAAATTATCTATAAAAAGATTACGTAAAGGAATTTAAGATGGCAAAAGGCAAATTTGAACGGACCAAGCCGCACGTCAACGTAGGCACGATTG
>JAZKEN010000005.1:0-4876 GCA_040387035.1 Pseudomonadota bacterium
TCTGCACGCCAGTGACAGAGTACGATGTTGCCGCGGCGATCCAGCTTGAGAATGAACCCGCTTCGTTAATGCCTTCTTCCAGAATCTGACCATCTTTGGATTCTTTGTAGTACATCACTTGGTCAGAATCCATTGGCTCATATAACTGACCCAGGTGAGAATAGATACCCAATTGACGGAACATGCCTTCCATACCGAAGGTACGTGCTTCATCCGGCACGATTGGCACCACAAACTTGCCCAGCGTTTTATCGCGTAAAAGTGTCGATAAGATACGCACAAAAGCCATGGTGGTCGAAATTTCGCGCTCACCGGTGGCGGTTAGCATATTTTCAAAAGCAGATAGCGCCGGTACGGTCAATTCATTACCTTTGCGGCGACGCTGCGGCACAAAGCCACCCATCGCAGCGCGGCGCTCTGCCATGTATTTCACTTCCGGTGAATCATCAGCAGGTTTATAGAAGCTTAAGTTTTCCACTTGCTCATCGGTAATTGGCAAATCAAAACGGTCACGGAATTTTTTCAGTGACTCAATATCCATGCTCTTTTGCTGATGCGTGGTGTTTTGGCCTTCACCTGCATCGCCCATGCCGTAACCTTTAACGGTTTTAGCCAGGATAACCGTTGGTTGGCCTTTGTGGTTTACCGCTGAATGGTAAGCCGCATATACTTTATGCGGATCGTGGCCGCCACGGTTCAAGCGCCAGATGTCCTGATCGCTCATGGCCGCAACCATCTCTTTTAATTCCGGATATTTGCCAAAGAAGTGTTCACGCGTGTAGGCGCCGCCTTTGGCCTTGAAGTTCTGGTATTCGCCATCCACGCATTCTTCCATGCGTTTTTTCAGGATACCGTCTTTGTCCATTGCTAGTAATGGATCCCAGTACGAACCCCATACCACTTTTAATACATTCCAGCCAGAACCGCGGAAATCGGATTCCAATTCCTGGATGATTTTGCCGTTACCACGTACCGGGCCGTCCAAACGCTGCAAGTTACAGTTGATCACAAAGATCAGGTTGTCTAATTTTTCGCGTGAGGCCAGTGAAATCGCGCCCAATGATTCAGGCTCGTCCATTTCGCCATCACCACAGAATACCCACACTTTACGGTCACTGGTGTCAGCAATGCCGCGATCATGCATGTATTTAAGGAAACGCGCCTGGTAGATACCTTGAATAGGGCCTAAACCCATTGAAACGGTTGGAAACTGCCAGAAATCCGGCATCAACCATGGATGCGGGTAGCTGGATAAGCCATTGCCACCGGTTTCCTGGCGGAAATTATCCATTTTATCTTCTGGGATAAGCCCTTCAATAAACGCGCGTGCGTATACGCCTGGCGATGAATGGCCCTGGAAGTACACGCAATCGCCACCGAAATTCTCGTTTGGCGCGCGGAAAAAGTAGTTAAAACCGGTGTCATATAAAGTGGCAGCCGATTGAAAGCTGGCAATATGGCCGCCCACACCCGGCGATTTTTCGTTGCCACGCAACACCGTCATAATCGCATTCCAGCGCACCAAGGCGCGAACGCGACGTTCCATTTCCGGATCACCTGGCAAACGCTGTTGTAAGTGGGTAGGGATGGTGTTAACGTAAGATGTGGTAGCGTTGTAAGGTAGGTTGCTGCCAGAGCGGCGTGCCTTGTCAATCATTGCTTCCAGCAAGAAGTGCGCACGTTCTGTACCCTCTGCTTCAATGACGGCTGTTAAGGCATCTAACCATTCCTGCGTTTCTAATGGATCGGTTTCTACTAGTTTGTTTTGCGTGTTCGAGGTCATGCAGGGATAGTCTCCGTTGAGAGCGCTTGAGTTGATATAATGCAAGCAGCTCGTTAAATGCAAGTCGTCTTATTTAAAACCTTAAGATGAACAGGCTTGATTTAATGCAATCTATAAAGACGTTAGTGTGGCTTTTTTAGGCTTTTTGGTCAAGTTAAACCGTTTGCTTAAGATGTGGGTTTTAAAAGATTTGCTACGTTTGTCTTACATATTATATAAGAGTTAAGGATGGTTAAATGTCGGTAAAATTAAGTCAATTTGCAGCGATAAGTGATGAAAAAACATTATCTTCGCAAAAACACAACCTTTTTGTATTAAGTGATATGCAGGAAAATTCACCGCTTTTTAATGACTTGCTGCAAAATAAACTGAAACGTAGCAATACTGATTACCAAAGCTTGAACAAAACCCCAATCAGTTTAGATTTACCCAATGGCGGAATAGGCACTTTTGTTATATTAAGCTCAACATTATCGATATTTCAAAAACATACTTTATTGCGTAAAGCCGTAAAACCTTTGCTGGACGAAAATCCGGAAACATTGGCCATTTGTGTTTTCGGTGATGACGCCACGCGGGAAGCACACGCCTGTGCAGCCTATTATGTGGCAACGGTTAATGCTGCGCAGTTGCCAAACCATAAAGGGGCTAAAGCTAAGCAGGAGGCTAAAGACAAGCCATTGAAAGAGGTTCATATCTATGGCCATGAAGCCGGGCATGGTTATGGATATGTGAATGCCCGGGTTGACGCTAATACTTTATGCCGTAGCCTGACTGTTTTGCCACCCAACGCCTTAACGCCGACCATCTATCGCGACAAGGTGAAGCAGCTGGCTAGCGAGCACGGCTGGGCTTGGGAAGAGTTTGATATGCCCGCTTTGCAAAAAATGGGTGCAGGTGCCTTCAGTGCCGTCGGGCAGGGCAGTGAGCCGCTGGATGCTGCGATTGTGCACTTAACTTACGCGCCTAAAGTCGTTAAAAAACACATTGCGCTAGTGGGTAAAGGTATTTGCTTTGATACAGGTGGCCATAACTTGAAACCAGCCAAATACATGCAAGGCATGCATGAAGACATGAACGGCAGCGCGGTTAGCCTTGGTATCTTGCAAGCGGTGACCGCAATGGCGCTGGAAGTAAAAATAGACTGCTGGCTGGCAATTGCGCAAAACCATATTGGGCCATTGGCTTATAAACAAAATGACGTGGTAACGGCACTCAATGGCATGACCATTGAGATTGTGCATACCGATGCAGAAGGGCGCATGGTATTGGCGGATACCTTAACCTTGGCTAGCCGCCCGGATAAAAGCGGCAAATTGCCGGATGTGATCCTGGATTTTGCCACGCTGACCGGCAGCATGCATACGGCGCTTAGTGATCGCATGAGCGGGGTCATTGCCAATCGCCCTGAGCTGGCTTGTAAAGCGGTTGGTGCTGGTGCAGCTGCGGGCGAGCGTATTGTGGCTTTTCCGTATGACGATGATTTTGACAGTGATTTGGAAAGCGATATTGCCGATATCAAGCAATGCACCTTGGAAGGCGGTGCTGACCATATTCATGCCGCACGTTTTTTAGGAAAATTTATTGAAAATGATGTTGCCTGGCTACACACGGATTTGTCTTCATACAATCGCAAGGGTGGTTTAGGGGCAGTTGCCAGCGATACCAATGGCTTTGGTGTTGGCTTTGGTTTTGAGTTGATTAAAAACTTGATAGGTGAGTGTTAATTGCTGTTACATAATAATGTAGGCAATAAGCAAGCATAAATCAAAAAGCCAGTGAGAATCACTGGCTTTTTGATATGCAATCTAGCTTAAGCAATAAAAGACTGGGTATCTAGCTTGCCTGTGCTTCAGCATTAGACTCAGTATTCGACATGGTGCCCACCAAGCGGTGTAGGGTATCTTTTAGTTGATTGAACTCTTCTGTGTTTAAGCCTGTTTGGCAGGCGACGCCAAGCTGCACTTTTGCTATTTGATGTTGCAGGTCATTACCCACTGCTGTTAGCTTGATTTCTACGATGCGCTCATCTTTTTGGTTGCGCACCCTTGAAATAAATCCAGCGGCTTCCAGGCGTTTAAGCATAGGTGTTAACGTGGCGGAATCCAGTTCAAGGCGTTGCGCAATCTTACCTACGCTGATGCCATCGGTTTCCCACAGAACCAACATCACCAGGTATTGCGTATAGGTAATACCCAAGGGTTCAAGCGAGCTTCGGTAAGCACGCGTGAGCGAGTGGGTGGCTGCGTATAACGCAAAACACAACTGGTGGTTCAGTTTAAGATTATCGTAAGCAGACATGAATAAATTAATAATATTTCCGATTAAATGCAGCTTATGAAGTTAACTGATTTTAGTTAAATAAGCAAATGATTTGCAATGCAAATCATTTGATAATAAGGCTAAAATTGTTAAAAATTGTTAATTGCTTTTTGCGTAAAAAATCATGAATCAAGTCAGTAATTTGCTGGAATTTAATTGTGTTGCAACAATACATGGGCGCTGATAGTGTGTGCAATATGGTCTATAACCATTACACAATCAATGAAAACACCTCTGCTGCAGGCAGCGAAAACGTAAATTAACAGGGTGAATAAATGGATAATCTAGATTGGCTGCAAAGCTTTCCCGCCTTATTGCAACTAGAGCCAAATGCACGCGACATTCTGACTAAGTCTGCCCGTATCGTAGAGGCTCCGATAGGTACCGTTGGCTATCGCGAAGGAGGAGCTTGTGGCGCCTATGTCATGCGCCTTGCAGGTCAGTCACGTGTCTACAAGATGTCATCTGGTGGTCGAGAGATTTTGCTGTATCGCGTTGCTGCGGGTGAAACTTGTGTCATTACCACCACCTGTTTGTTGGGAAACAGCAATTATCCGGCATCTACCATCGTAGAAGAACCAATCCGCGATGTTGTCATCCCTGCAGCGGCTTTTAATCAATTGATGATCGATTCGGCCGTATTCCGTCGTTTTGTGATGACCAACTATGGTGTCTTGATTAGCGATTTAATCGTGTTATTAGATGAAGTGGCTTTCCACAGCATAGATGCGCGATTGGCAAAACTGTTATTAGATACAGGTAGCGCAACGA
>JAZKEN010000006.1:0-28193 GCA_040387035.1 Pseudomonadota bacterium
TTAGATGGACTAATTTATTCCGGCTATAAGCATTAATATGCTGCCTGACACCATCAGTTTGGCTTATTTCTCTTTAGGAGTTTTTAAGTTAGGTGAAGTTAAGGTGGAAAGATTGATATGGAATTTGTCAGCGTGGAACGGGAAAACTTGATTATTTCAGATACGGACTATATCCGTTTATCTAAATTAAACAACAACCAATTACTGAGATATGAGTTTGCGCGCGCTGTTGTAGTGCCGGTCGATCAAGTGCCGAAAAACGTGGTGGCCATGCACTCAAGTGTGGTGTATTTGGATGAAAGTACAGGGATAAGCCGTGAAGTAAGGCTGGTTTTTCCGGCAGAGGTGGATTTAAGGCGCGGAAAAATTTCCGTGCTTTCACCGTTAGGTGCTGCTCTATTGGGTCTTAAACAGGGACAAAGCTTTGATTGGCCAATCCCTAGCGACCCTGGTAAACGGTTGAAAATTATGCGTGTTGAAAGAGCAAGTTACTGGGAGCGTTATATCATGAACAAAGCATTGACTAATACCACTATATTCGTGAGCACATACATTGTGTTTACGCTGCTTACTTATTATTTACCGAGTTTAAATACCCAATCTTTAGTGGTTCCCACTCTAGACGGGACGGGCTTATCCAGCTCACCCACTGCTCTGTTTGCGCTTTTTTTGCATATCAGCGCCATGTTAGGGCTGATATGGATCAGCTTCGTTAGAGGGATTATGATTGGAGAAAGATGGATAGTGCTGTTGCCTATCGTGGCGTTTGCATTCGATTTTATTCCTAAGTTAAGCGCGATACCGATTGTGCCATCTATCTACCATCTGCTCGCTATTGTGATTGGCGCGGCATCACCGTTTATTGCAACATTGGATCAGCACAGCTAATGCATCGTTAAAGCGATAAATAGGCAAGTGAGATGCGGTTGCTTTCAATGTATATCCTAAGCTTGCCAAACTCCGAAGCCTGCACTTCGCAAATCAATACCAATCTCAATTTCTAGCTTAACTGCTTCATCATAGGTTAGCGGATTGAACCCTTCATAAAGATCAGGAAGCAAGCGCAGCCCATACTGCTTAACATATCGATTCGACTGAATTCCGGCTTTGTGTTTGTCAAAACGCACATCCGGATCCAGTCCAGTCATGCCGACATATACGCATGGCTTGCCAGTCATGTAATTAGGGTTACACCTCTTGAATTTACTTTCGTACAGTACGTCTTTTGATAATTCAATCACGTAAACGTTGTAATGACGATAGTTGGGCATTTGGCTTTTGAATATATCATATTGGTCTGAATGGGTGAGTTATAACACACGCAAACTCAATAAAAAAGCCAGCAATGCTGGCTTTTTTATTGACTGAAACGATCTAAAAACAACTACACTTTTTGATACACTTCGCTGCCTTTTTTCACGAACTCAATGGCTTTTTCCTGCATGCCTTTTTGTAGGGCTTCTTGCTCTGAAACACCTTGCTCGGCTGCGTAATCACGTACATCTTGTGAGATTTTCATTGAGCAGAAATGTGGGCCACACATTGAGCAGAAATGCGCTTGTTTTGCGCCTTCTTGTGGCAATGTTTCGTCATGGAATTCCTTGGCTTTTTCCGGATCCAGGCCCAGGTTGAATTGATCATCCCAACGGAATTCGAAGCGTGCTTTTGATAAAGCATTGTCACGGATCTGCGCGCCCGGATGGCCTTTGGCCAAGTCAGCCGCATGCGCTGCGATCTTGTAAGTGATGATACCTACGCGTACGTCTTCTTTATCCGGCAAGCCTAGATGCTCTTTTGGAGTTACATAGCAAAGCATCGCACAGCCGTACCAGCCGATCATGGCGGCACCGATACCGGAAGTGATATGGTCATAACCCGGTGCGATATCAGTCGTCAGTGGACCTAAGGTGTAGAAAGGGGCTTCACCGCAATGTTCCAGTTGCAGCTCCATGTTTTCTTTAATCAAATGCATGGGCACATGGCCTGGGCCTTCGATCATACATTGCACGTCATGTTTCCACGCGATTTGCGTCAATTCTCCCAATGTTCTCAATTCGGCAAATTGCGCTTCATCGTTGGCATCATAGATTGAGCCCGGGCGTAAACCATCACCCAATGAAAAGCTCACATCGTAAGCTTTCATGATTTCGCAGATATCTTCGAAATGCTCGTACAAGAATGACTCTTTATGATGCGCCAAGCACCACTTAGCCATGATAGAACCGCCGCGTGACACGATACCGGTCATGCGTTTTGCGGTCATCGGGATATAAGCTAAACGTACACCAGCATGAATCGTGAAATAATCCACGCCTTGTTCCGCTTGCTCAATCAAGGTGTCGCGGAAAATTTCCCAGGTCAGGTCTTCGGCCTTGCCGTTCACTTTTTCCAATGCCTGATAGATAGGCACCGTGCCGATTGGCACCGGTGAGTTACGGATAATCCATTCACGAGTTTCGTGGATGTTTTTACCGGTGGATAAATCCATCACGGTATCGCCACCCCAACGGGTACCCCATACCATTTTTTCTACTTCTTCTGAGATTGAAGAGCCTAATGCAGAGTTACCGATATTGGCGTTAATCTTGACTAGGAAATTACGGCCGATAATCATCGGTTCGATTTCAGGGTGGTTGATGTTTAACGGAATAATCGCGCGGCCAAGGGCCACTTCAGAACGCACGAATTCAGGTGTGATCACAGCTGGAATGCTGGCGCCGAAATCGTGGCCTTTGTGTTGCTTCTGTAGCATCTCGCTCATATTTTCGCGGCGCTGGTTTTCGCGAATGGCAATGTATTCCATCTCTGGCGTAATAATGCCTTTACGTGCGTAATGCATCTGGCTGACGTTTGCGCCAGCTTTTGCGCGTAACGGTTTGCGCGTTAGGTTGAAACGCATGGCCGCTAATTCAGGATCGGTTTTGCGTTGCTGGCCAAATTCTGAACTTGGGCCGTCCAGTTGCTCAACATCGCCGCGTTCCATAATCCAGCCTGCGCGCATGGCTGGCAAGCCATTACGGATATCCACTTCAACCGTTGGGTCTGTGTAAACACCAGAAGTGTCATACACCATGACTGGCGGATTTTTTTCAGCGCCAAATTGTGAAGGCGTATCGCTTAATGTGATTTCACGGAACGGTACTTGAATATCAGGGCGGCTACCTTGAATGTACACTTTGCGCGAATTGGCAAAAGGCTTTTTGGTGTCCGGATCGATTTCGGCGGTTTCGCCTGAAAACTTGGCGAGATTTTTGTGCAGGTTTTTATCGGTGGCGTTCAATGGGTGCTCCTTAAAGAAGAAATACGTGGGAGCATGTTGAACATGCATTCCCTACGGCGGCATGACCCGCATCAGGTTCGAAGGGTGATTCTCACTGACTTATTTTTCAAATAAATCAGACCCCTAGCAATAAACGGAATGTACGCGAAAATGCTTAAAAAGGCAAGAAAAGCATTTTCCCCGGGCAGTGGCTAAGGCGGTGTAAAACAACAAATTTCTTAGGTTTTTTTGGTAAAAAATGATATAAATAGCACTAATTACTCAAAACAAAACAATATAGGTTAATTATGGTACTTATTGCACTTTATTACGCGCTGGCCATTGGTGTGCTGACACTCCATTTTACTGGTCACTTAGAGCGTTGGAATATGGAGTGGTTGGTATTTGTATTTGCCATAACAGTGTTTCCAGCAGTGCTTTATCTGTAAAAACAGAATCATCACAATCCATTTCTTTTAACAAACGGCGCAGCGAGCGCCGTTTGTTTTTTAAGCCCGATATTCACCGCTTTTGGCGACACGCCATTTAACCAGGCGAAAAAAGATTGTGGCTGGCCAATGAACACTTCCTGTTTTTCTTTTTCTAACGCCTGCACAATAATGGTGGCGACTCTTTCAGCGCTATCCATGGCATTACCGCTTTTTGCCCACATGGCAACCGTGTTGTCATCATTCATGGCGGTTTTTATACCGCGCGGCGCGACATAAGTGACGCCGATGTGAGTGTTTACTAACTCACGCCGCAGCGCTTGTGAAAAGCCATGCACGGCAAATTTGCTGGCGCAATAGGTAGCAAAATGCGGAAAGCCCAATGAGCCGAAAATGGAGCCAATAAAAACAAAATGCCCATCGTTAGCGCGTTGAAAATCGGGCAGTAATGCACGTGTTAATTGGATAAGCGCAGTGACATTGGTTTGGACTATCTCGGCAATGCGCTCATCGGCCTGGTTTTGCAGCTCAATAAAATCCAGCACGCCAGCGTTATTCATCAGTACATCGATGTTGCCCAAATACGCTTTTGCCTCATTAACAATTGTATTGGCAATCTGCGGCTCACTTAAATCCGCCTTAATTGTGTACGCAGTTGCTCCAAGTGCCTGCACACTACTTTTTAGTGCGTCCAGTTTGGTTTGATTGCGGCCAACCAGCACTAATAAAGCCCCTTTTTGTGCCAGTTTTAATGCCAGCTGCTCACCCAGGCCACCTGTGGCGCCGGTGAGTAAAATTCGTTTATTGATTAGCTGCATATGGTTTCCTTTAGCATGGTACGCGCTTCGATTTCCCTAAAAATATTGCCATACAATTGGTAAAAATTCCTTGCTGCATGAATAAGACAATCCTGATCATTTTGATTGCTGATTTGATTTACAATTCCGGCATAAAAATCGGTATGCCCCACATCAAGCGCGCCGTGCGATAACAAATAACTAAACGATTTTGGCGTTAAGCGCAGGCTTTTCATCAGGTTTTGACCAGCCGCGGTTGCGACAGCGGTACTGGTGCCTTCTAATACCAAAACCATGCCAAAAAAACCGATCGGGTTGACGCGATGAATCATATCGTAAGCATACGCCACCATGACTTCCGTGGCGAGAGAGGGCTTGCCGTTCCTGACCACCTCTGCATCCATGCCGCAAGCTGCTATATCATTGAGTACCCATTCCTGATGGCCCATCTCCTCTTCAATATATTCGCCAATAGAGGCACGTAACCATTCGTATTGCTCGCCTAACCGCCCGCCACATGCCATCAGCAAAGGCACGGTATGTTTAACGTGGTGGTAGGCTTCAGTTAAAAAGGCCACATAAGTCTGTAGTGAGATATGGCCACTGGCACCTTGTGTAATAAGTGGCAAACTTAATAATGTGTTGCGCTCACCTTCGGTAGCTTTCAGTAAATCATCATAAAAGGCCATTTGTTAAATCCTTTGATTATTCGTGATACAGCGCATTAACCGCATATTCGTAGATGCGCCAAATAACATCACGTTTGAGTCTATTATTAGGCGTTAGTTGTTGGTTGCCCACACTAAATGGCGATGCTGCCAGGATAAATTGTTTAATTTGGGCGTAGTCAGGCAAGGTTTGATTGACATTAAAAACGGATTGTTGAATCTGTTGAAGATTAGCATTGGCTTGCGCAACAATCACGGCGGTGTTCCATGGTTTTGCCTCGCCAAATACACAGGCCTGTGCAATATGTGCTTGGCTCGTGAGTTCGCGCTCTACCCATTCTGGCGACACATTGCGCCCGAATGAGGTGATAAAAATATGTTTTTTGCGACCATTAATGTACAAAAAACCTGCGTCGTCGATATAGCCGGTATCACCAGTTGCAAACCAGGTATTTGCAATATTTTCCGTCGCTTGTTGCGTATAACCCAAAAATTGTGCGCCTTTTACCAATATTTCCTGATCGGCAGAAAACATCACTTCAATATGCCTCAGTGGCTTGCCAACGCTACCAATTTTGTTTGCAGCAGGTGTATTTAAGCTCACTACAGAAGCGCATTCAGATAAGCCATAGCCTTCAAACACGGGTAGTCCCAGCGCATGTGCACTTTTTAATAATGGTATGGAAACATGTGCGCCACCTGCTGCCATAAACTGCAAATCGCTCAATTTTTTTGCGCCAGACTCTAGTTCTTTTACCAGTGCCTTTAATAGCTCTGGTATTAAAATCGCCGTATTGGCTCGGCTATTTAATAGCGTTTTGTACAATTTTTGGCTATCGAAACTGCTGCCGCTAAACCCCACTTGTGCGCTGGGTAATATGTGCACAGTGCCGCCTGCCAGCAAAGTGGCATAGACGCCGGCCACGTTTTCGAGCAGAGTAGATAAAGGCAAAATACAGGCATGCTGACTTTTTTGAGTCAAGCCAACGGCCTCTTTAATACTGTTTGCCACACTGAGTAGAGCATTTAAGCCTAGGCATACCCCTTTAGGATTGCCCGTGGTGCCAGATGTGTAGGTGATTTTAACGGTGTCATCCGGCAATGCGACAGGCGCGATTGCCAGCATAAACTGAGTCAAGATTTTATTGGCTGCATTAAAAACAAGTTGGCCAACGATTGAATCACCCAAAATTTGGCGAAAGCGGGCGGGGTTATCCGTAATCAAGGCTGCAACGCCTGCGTTTTGCATGGCATGCAGCAGTTGGGTATCGGAGAAAAAGCCGGGCAAAGGTACTAACGGGATATTGGCTGCAAGCGCGGCCAAGTCAATCAGTACCCATGCAGGGTGATTATCGATATTGATAGCAACGGGTTTGTTGGCGGTGACGGATAATAGTTGAGCGCTGAGCTGAGATATCTTGCTATTTAATTCAGTGTAATTTAATGCGATTTCATCATTTTTAAGCGCAACATTGAGTGGACATAATTGTGCGGTTTTTTGAATATGTTCTAGTAACATTATTAAAAATTAACGAATATATACAGTACGTTATATTAAGGTGCGATGCCGCGTACCGCAATCACTTGTGGCTGGTTATCGTAATAACTGCCCCAAAGTCCTTGTTCACTCCCTGGCAGTTTGGAGACATCCGCCGGGTATAGCGCAAACACATCACGGCCGCCTTTGATTAAACCATTTTGCAAGCTGCGGTGGGCGGTTGCCACACACCATTTCACCTGCATGTCCAAGCTTTGCTGAATGACATGCGCAATTAATATGCCCGCATTGCGTGGGTTAGCTACCGCCAGATTACCGATTTCGGTAATCTCATCGCGCAGGATTGTTTTGTTGAGTTTATTTGATAGCAATTGTTCAATGGGACTATCCAGGTATTGCTCTAAAAATAGCGATTCCTGCGCGGCGTGCCGTAATCCAAAGGCCGCCATCAAACAGCCACCTGCATCGCGCAACGCCACCAGCTCCGGCATAAAGTGGGTAATGGTTGCATGGTATGAGTCTGCAAATACAGCGCGGATAAAGTCCTCTACTTCGCGGCGATCTGCATCATGTTGATGAACGATAAAAGCATGTATTTCTTGCATGGTGTAGCGTTTAGTTTTTGCGAAGTCTCTTAGTTTGTAGGCTGTTTGAGCATGATAAATCGCTTGGGGTGCAATGGAAAGTATTTGCATATGAAGCTTTCAATAGAACATATTGAATAGTTGCAAATAAGGTGCCAATAAAAATATGTTTAAGATTCAATCACTTGCATATGAGATGGTTTAATACGCTGCAAATTTTGCACGCATCAGCTGCCGGAACCATGCAAAGTTTGCAGTGTTTATCTTGTTTTTGCACAAGTTAAGTCCGGTAATAAAGAATATATATCATTAAAAACAGTGGTTTAGCATTAATGGCATAAGGTGGCATCAAGGTTGCATAAAGCTTAGTCATTTGATTGAGCGAAACATTGCATGACACAAGCTGGTATTACAAAACCAAATATCCAAAAGTTAGAGCAAGCACTTCTACTGTACTTCATGAGTGCCTACTTGCTGATCTTGTTTTTAGTGGCAAGCACTATCGAATTTCAAGCGGTTTATGCGGAAAACAAATTCAGTTTTGTGTTTCTGAGTGTGGCATTTTTGATGTACGGATTTTTCTATTTAGCACCAGCCTTTCTGCTGACGCATCTAACTAAAAAGGGGCTTAGTGCGCACCTATCAAAACCCGCCGCACAAAAGGCGGTTTATTTTGTTGCCATATTTACAAGCGCAATCACTACTTTGTTGTTTTACGCAAACGCCAAGTTATATGGCTTGTACGGCATGTATATCAACGGATTTGTGCTGAACCTGCTGATGACGCCAGGTGGTGTAGAGTCGTTAGGTGGCAGTTCGGCCAGTGATATTGGCTTTGCCGCAATTGCTATCGGATTTTTATTATTGCAGGCAGGCTTGCTATGGCTGATTGTTCGTTATGTGCAAGCGAATTATGCGCAAAGTGTATATGCCGTAAGCCAGCGACTGTTTGGCTGGAAATCCGCATTGGCTGCTTTATTGATGGTGGTGACTGTGCATATGTCTTACGCTTACGATCTGCACACCAAGCATCAACTTTCCACAGTGGCGCAAATGGTGCCCTTTTATCAGGCGGTATCTGCGCGTGGCATCTTTAAATCGCTGGGAATAAAAGGCACACGTTCTAGCAGTTTAAAAGCCAGGGGCAAGCTGCACTACCCCCTTAACCCGATTCAATCCACCAAGCCAGCTAAGCCTTATAACATTGTATGGCTGGTCTCTGAATCATGGCGTGCGGATACTTTAAATGCCCACATCATGCCTAATGCATGGAATTTCGCCCAGCAATCTACCCGCTTCACTAAAAATTACAGTACCGGCAATGGCACGCGCGCTGGCGTATTTGGCATGTTGATGGGTTTGCCTTCCAGCTATTGGTTCCAGTTTTTGCAAGAGCAACGTGGCGCAACCATTTTGGATGTGATGCGTAGCCAGGGCTACCAAATGCAGTTTTATACCAGCGCGTTATTCAGCTATCCGGAATTCGATAAAACGATTTTTGCGCAAATGCCCGCACAGCAAATGCACGCATTGCAAAGCAACCAAAAACAGGGCTGGCAAAACGACCAGCAAAACGTCAGCGATTTATTGTCATTTATTGATCAGCGCGATACCAGCAAGCCATTTTTTACCTTTATGTTTTTTGAGTCACCGCATGCGCGCTATTACTTTCCGCCCGAAAGTGTCATTGCCAAGCCATATCGTGATGACCTGAATTATGCGAGCCTGAGCAAGGAAGCACTAAGGACCGATATTGTGCCGATCAAGAATCGCTATATTAATGCGGTACATCATTTGGATAGCCAGTTTGGGCGCGTATTTGATTATTTAAAACAGCATCAGCTACTGGATAACACCATTGTTATTTTGGTGGGCGACCATGGTGAAGAATTTATGGAGCATGGCTTTTGGGGGCATAACTCAACTTTTGTGGATGAGCAGATACGCACGCCACTGGTTATCTATGTGCCCAATAAGCCAGCAGCCGTGATTCAAACAATGAGTAGCCACGCCGATATCGTGCCGACTTTGATGCCTATGCTGGGCGTCAGCAGCCCACAAGCTGATTACAGCATTGGTATTAATTTGTTTAGCAATCAAACGCGCGACCATGTGTATATCGCCGATTGGGACAAGCTAGCCTATGTGGATAGCGAAGTAAAGATTGTGCACCCCGTCAATAACAATAGCCTGTTTAAGCTTGCAGTCACAACGTCTGATGATAAAAGCGTACCCGATGCCATCGCGCGTCAAATCATGCTGAAAAAACAAAAAGCAACCATGCAAGTGATGCAGGATTTAACGCACTTTGCTAAGCCAGCCGCCGTAAACAGGGTTGCGCATTAATGCGTTTCTGGTGGTTAATCAACAAAAACTGCTTGCTACAGCAAATAGTTTTGCTGTTGGCCAGCGCGTTATTTTTAATCTTTATCTACCCCAAAACAGGATTAGACCAGCGCTTAATCGCCCCATACTTTGATGCATCCCATCAACAGTTTGGCCTCAAACATGCCTGGATTCTGGAAAACATTCTGCATACAGGCTTGAAATATTGCATCACTTTTGTGGCCTTAGGCACCCTGCTAGCTGGCTTTTTAGCCAATATTCATGATCCTTTAAAGCCTTATCAGAAGCGATTTTTATGGGTATTTATGGTGATGTTGATGAGTACAGCTGCGGTTTCGTTACTGAAACACCACAGCATGCATGGATGCCCAAACGACTTGGCACTGTATGGCGGAAATTTGCCTTACCTGCAATTGTTTGACGCCTTGCCCTTGGGCGCTGCAATGGGCAATTGCTTTCCGGGCGGGCATGCCAGTGGCGGCTTTGCGCTGATGGCATTTTATTTTGCCTTTAGGGATGTTCAGGCTAAGTTTGCGCAATCAATGTTAAAGATTTCGCTGACTTTGGGTTTTGTCATGGGCTGGGCTCAAATGATGCGCGGGGAACACTTTTTATCACACAACTTATGGAGCGCTTGGGTAGTCTGGGCCATTTGCCTTGCCTGCCAACCGCTGCTGCTTGCTTCAACAATGAATAGAAATGCATTGAAATGACACGTTTATTTAACTCTCCAACGCAAAGCCGTGCCATTTTATTGGTGAGCGCATTTATCATGCTAACGGGTAATTGGTCGCTTTTTAACAGAATTTTAGAAATCTACCCATTCAAATTAGGTAACCTGCCTTTTCTGTTATCTCTGGCTGTATTTTTCAGCACACTGACGGCTATTTTCTTTTTGTGCATTTGCCATGGCAAAGCAACGCGCTGGATCCTGGCCATATTTTTGGTGATCGCTTCCCAAGCCGCCTACTATATGGACCAGTTTGGCGTGATCGTTGATATCGTGATGATAGACAATATCATGCAAACCAATCCGCAAGAGTTTGCAGGATTATTAAGCACCCATTTAGCGATTAGAACTTTAGTGTTTGGCCTTATCCCAGCTTGGTTAATCATTCAATTCTGCCCTAAACCAGCCAGTATCCGCCAGGAACTACGATCAAAATTACGTTGGCTGGGGATGATGCTTGTATTGCTGGTAGTGGTAGTCGCGCCGTTTACTGCGGGCTACGCTTCGTTTATGCGCGAACATAAAATCACCCGCTTTTATGCAAACCCAACTTATACCACTTACTCCGCAATCAAATATTTAACTCAGCAAATGCGGCTTGCAAAGCCGGTCGCGCTTAAAAACGTTGCAAAAGATGCGGTAATGGTGGGGCCTAGCTCTAGAACCGAGCTGATGATTTTAGTGGTTGGTGAGACTGCGCGCAGTGACCGTTTTTCGCTAAACGGCTATCACCGGCAAACCAACCCACTACTGGCAAAGCAGGATGTGCTCAGTTTGAGTAATGTGAGTTCGTGCGGTACCTCTACCGGTGTTTCTGTGCCCTGTATGTTTTCGGCGCTCAACCGTAAAGATTACAGCAAAGAAGAGGCGCTTAACCAAGAAAACGCACTGGATGTGCTATTTGATCATGGGGTACAGATTTTGTGGCGGGATAATAATTCCGACTCAAAGGGCGTGGCAACGCGTATGAAATATGAAGACTTTAAAAGTCCAACACATAACCCGGTCTGTGAAGGTGAGTGCCGCGACATCGGTATGTTAAGCGGTTTGGATAAATACATAGAGGCCAGGCGCGGCAAAGATATCCTGATTGTATTGCATCAAATGGGTAACCATGGGCCGGAATATTACCGACGATATCCAAAGGAATTTGAACGCTTTAAGCCTGTTTGCATGACTGGCGAGCTACAGAATTGTACGCAGGAAGAAATCGATAATGGTTACGATAATGCCATTTTGTATACCGACTATTTTTTATCTAACGTGATTGATTTACTGAAAAAGTATGACAATACCTTTGCGACATCCATGTTATATGTAAGTGATCACGGTGAGTCCTTAGGCGAGCATGGGCTTTATTTACATGCGGCACCCTATGTAATTGCACCCAAAGAGCAAACCCATGTGCCTGCGATTGTGTGGATGGGTAAATATTTTGATTATAGTAAAACTCAGCTAATGCCTTATAAAGATTACCCCTTAAGCCATGATGATTTGTTTTGCAGTTTGCTGGTGGCGTTTGAGCTGGATTCAAAAACCTGCGAGGCTAAAAAAGAGGTGCTAATGCAAAATCTAGATTTTAAGGCCAATGCAATTGGGCCGAATCCCCAGAACTTAAGCGCCGCCCATTGATGCTATGGGCAACGTAAGTTTTCAGGCGCATTGGTGGTGATTTGCTCACGATCAATCCACATAATGGCTTTAACTCGGCCATCTACATGGCAAGCCTCTACATAACCGATTGCGCCGCTGGTTTGGGCTACATAGCGCAACACTGCTTCTTCTGAATTAACGGAATATGGCGGTAGTACGCCGTTAAAGTATTGCCCATTCCAGTAATCAACTTGTTTTTTCGGCAAGCTGCCCAGCACCGCTAGTGAGAATTGTTGCCTTAGCGGATGTTCCGACCTTAAATTGACAGGCTTGATCCGCTGCCCTTTTGGCCAATACAGTTGCTTACGCCAGTAAATCAGGCTTAATTCGTTAACCGCTAATTCATTGCCTGTTTTTAGTTCATCGCTGTTGACGATAATGGCGATAATCGGCGTATTGCCTTCTGCTTGTGCTTGCGGCAACATGCAAAACAGCAGCCCGATGATCAACAGTTTACGCATCAAAATAAGCATTGAAAACAATATTAGAAAACGCGGTATTTAGAAAAAAAGCGCAAAAGAAGCACTGAATCCACGCGGTGATTCCGGTAAGGCTTCGCTACCACCCGTGAATTCCAGTTTTAATAATTGCGTTGGTTTCACCCGCCAAGTAGCGCCAATCAACCAGCGTTCCCTTGCCCCCTCATCTGGGCGCTGTAACGTTTCCAGTCGCGTGATCCAGTACCAGTCGTGCAAGCCCAGGCTATTGAGTGGTACCGCGGTTTGCAAGTAGGCGCCACTGCCGCCATCATGGTCTTTGGTATTAAAGCGCTGGAATGCTTCAGCGCTAATTTCAATATTACTAAGCGTTGTAACAAAATCTAAGCCGAGCAAACGGTAACTGGCAGCGCTAAGCCCTTGTTCACGAAAGGATAATAACGAGATGCCGATATCGGACTGGTTTTTTAAACTCAGGCGTAAGCCGCGCACATGCTCAAACTGCCGCTCTTCATCGTCTTGTTCCTGGTCTTCTAATAACTCGCCAAACAGTTTGTATTCAAAGGCGCTTTTTTCAAATGGAATAGCGCCGTGCAGCATGATGCCATTGGTGGCGGTTGGGAAAAGCTGTGTGGTGGCTAGTGGCCGAGACGTGGTCCACACCAAGGGCGGTGCGTGCAGTAGATTCCAACGGCTATTGGGTGTTAAAAAGCGGCCTGCACGAAAATTTACCTGTTCAGATAAATTGTAATCAAAATAGAAACGCTCTAAGTCTAAGTGTCCTTCTTTGCGCGAAAAGCTTTTATCGTCGTTCCATGCCAGTGGCCTTTCCGCTTCCAGCTCACTAAAGAAACTCAGGCGGCCTTCACCTGTCCAGGTTAGCAGCAGGCTGATTTCATTAATCGCCGCTTCTGCTTCTTGGTCCCTGTGCAAAGTGATGCCTGCACTACTGTAGCCACCTAGCTGAAAACCATCTAACCAGCTAGCGTTGTCTTCCGCCAGCGCGGGCTTGCATAGTAATGTGGAGAGCACTAGACTTGCAATGATGAAAACAAAACGATTTTGCATGATCAATTCCATAGCCGCACGGTGTTTGCGGCGCTATCTCGATAGTTGTGATTGTCTCATAACTACTCAAAACCAGCCTTAATATCCACTTGATAAAACGTCTCACGATTCGCCAATTATTACTGTTGGCTTTTTTACTGGCTGGTTTATTACCCGCTATGCTGGTGAGTTTTTTAAGTTTTTATCAGGCCAAGACGGCACTTAAAAAAGAAATCACCCGCGATTTGCAGACTTTAAGCCAAACCGTTGCCAGCAATGTATCGCGCATGATGTTCGAGCGCACCCAAAATGTGGCGTCCTGGAGTCAGTTGGCGATTATGCAAGAGCTGCAAATCGACGATATTGATAAACGCTTATCTACATTTTTGCGGGAGCTTCAACTAAGCTACGGTGATGTTTATCACACCATTTATGTGGTCGATACGCAAAACAAAGTAATTGCTTCCAGCAATCCGCGCCAGCTAAACCAAATCGTGCAAGTACCAACATCCTGGTTTATTGGCGGCACGGGCAATAAAAAAATGACGTTTTCCGTTATCCAGCACGATGTACTGGCGATTTCGCAAGAAGTGATTGAGCCTGGAACGAATCAAGTGATTGGGCGCCTTGTCGCAGAATTCAATTGGCAGCAAATACAGCGCCTATTAAGCTCTGCTGTACAAAAACCATCGGCAGTAGCGTTGTTGGGTGAACAGGGTAAAGCATTAGCGGCAAGCCGTAATTGGAAAGCGGACGTAGGTTATGAAATGCATGCTGTAAGCGAATTTAGCATTCAGCCTGCCGCGCCAACGTGGCAGGTGCGGGTCGAGAAGCTGCACTCATTAGCGGTGGAGCCTGTGCATCGTTTAGGCTATATTTTCTTGGCGCTATTAGCTAGCACACTGTTATTTGCGGCTTTTTTAGTGACACCAATCGCACAAGCCATCACCCGGCCGCTGGCAAAATTAACACTGTTTGTGCGCAGCTTTAAGCAGGATCAACTGGCTGAAACGCCAAAAACAGGACCGCCAGAGGTGCAGGAGCTTGCGATTGCTTTTGAGAATATGATGCAGGATCTAGCAAAAACGCAGGCTAATTTAACGCGTGCTGCCAAGCTGGCAGTAGTGGGAGAAATGGCCGCCGCCATGAGCCATGAGGTGCGTACCCCGCTGGGAATATTGCGGTCATCCGCTGATATATTATTACGCGAACCAACCCTGACCAAAGACGGAAAAGAAGTGCTGGGATTTATTATTTCGGAAACGGAGCGGCTTAACAGGCTGGTTTCTACTTTAATTGATTCTGCGCGCCCGCGCCTGCCACAGTTTGTTGCCGTTGATTTAGCTGACCTGATCAAAAAAATTGTCGGCATGTTACGCAGCCAGGCAGAGCCCAAAAATATTGCGCTAAATTTGGCGTTATCAGAACCTGTCATCGCAGAAATCGATCAAGACCAAATCACACAGGTCATCATGAACATCGTCTTAAATGCCATACAAATCTTGCCAATAGGCGGCAAAATATTCATCCATTTGCAGCAACAACAGGATGTGGCCATTATTGAGGTGGTCGATGATGGGCCAGGTATTGCTGAGGCCAATCAAGCGCATATTTTTGAACCGTTTTTCACCCAGCGTGCAGGCGGTGTCGGTTTGGGTTTGGCGGTGGTGCGGCAAATCGTACAGGCGCATGGTGGTGATATTCGTTACGCCACCAGCCAGTTTGGCGGTGCGCAGTTTACAATCTCATTACCTATCCATAAAGCGATTAGTTAGCCCATGCAAAAACAATGTACGATTTTAGCGGTAGATGATGAGCCTAATATGCGCCGCCTGCTGGAAATCAGCCTGCGGCAAGCCGGCTACAAGCCAGTGCTGGCAGCAGATGGTAATGAGGCTCTAGCCCAGATTAAAAGCCAGCATATTGATTTGGTGGTGAGTGATTTACATATGCCAGGCATGAGTGGCTTGGCATTGCTTAAAGCCATTCGGCAAGAAAACGAGACGCTACCGTTTATTATGGTGACCGCCCTTGGCGAAATTAAAACCGCGGTAGAGGCGATGAAGCTGGGCGCCAGTGACTATATCTTGCGCCCGTTTGATTTAGAAACGCTGGAAATCGCGATTGCAAAAGCTCTCAATACCAGACGCTTGCAACTAGAAAATACCTATTTAAAGGCCGATAAGGATACAGGATTCATCGGGGAAGCGGCACCCATGTTGGCGCTCAAGCAGCTTATTCAGCAGGTAGCACCTGAAAAGGCAACCGTATTGATTACGGGCGAAACCGGCACCGGGAAAGAGTTGGTGGCCAAAGCGATTCATGCGGCATCACTGCGTAAAAACGGCCTGTTTGTGGCAATTAATTGCGCGGCAATCCCCGCAGAGATTCTAGAGTCAGAATTATTTGGTCACGAAAAAGGCGCGTTTACGGGTGCGGTAAAAGAGCGTATCGGCAAGTTTGAACTGGCAGATGGCGGCACGCTTTTTTTAGATGAGATCTCTGAAATGCCGATTCAGCTGCAGGCCAAGCTTTTACGCGTGCTGCAAGAAGGCGTAGTGGAGAAGATAGGCAGCAATAAGTCGTTAACTTTAGATGTGCGTGTGATTGCCGCAACCAATCGCGACCCATTGCAAGCGGTGAAAGACGGCAAATTGCGCGAAGACCTGTATTACCGTCTGAATGTTTTTCAGCTGAATACCCCGCCGTTACGCGAACGGCCAGAAGATATCAAACGCTTAACACAGTATTTTTTAGCTAAAAGCGGCACGCAAATCTCTGATGATGCCCTTGTAAGATTGCAAACCTATAGCTGGCCTGGCAATGTTCGCGAGTTGGAAAACATATTGGAACGTGCGGCGATTCTGGCTTCTAAACAGATCATTTTGCCCAAACACTTACCAGCCGATATGCTGCCAGCTCAAACACAAGATGGCCATTCCCTGGAAGAGCCTTCTCAGGACCAGCCTTTTTCCATACCGCAGATGACGGCGCAAATCGAAAAGAAATTGATTGTGCAGGCGCTTGCAGCAAGCCACGGAAATAAAGCCAAGGCGGCTAAGTTGCTGGAAATAAGCGAGCGCTCACTTTGGTACAAGCTCGATCAACTTAACCTCAAATAGCCAGCATTAAAAATCCGTTTATTTCTTGTTGACAATTAAACTTAACGTTGTTAAATTAACATCGTTAAGTAAATTATTTCATTATGCCACCAAAACCTAAAACCGAGTTTGAGCGTCAACAGCTGCGCACCTTGATCCTGGACGCAGCGCGAGAGCTATTTGTGGTGCATGGAGTAGAGGCAGTAACGATGCGCGAGATTGCCAAGCGAATCGGTTACTCAGCCACCAGTATCTATCTGCATTTTGCCGACAAAGAAGCCTTGATTCGCGCCGTGTGTGATACCGATTTTTTGGCCTTGGCCGATGCCTTAAAAAATAATTTAGTGATTGATGATCCGGTAGAGCGCCTGTTGGCGTTCGGGCGCGGCTATGCGCAGTTTGCACTCAGCTATCCCAATCATTACCGCATGATGTTTATGACTGAACACCCGCCTTGCGACCCAGCGAATTCATGTATACAGCAAAATAATGCCGAGCAGGATGCCTATTTCCAGCTAAAAATAGTGGTTAATCAAGTTTTTTTGGCCGGTAAATTCAAGCCGGATTTAAACGATGCAGACCTGATTGCGCAAACCGTTTGGGCGGGAATGCACGGGGTATGCGCGTTGCAAATCAGTATGGCCAATGATATTTGGGTGAATTGGGCTGATATTGAGCAGCGCCTGCAATTGATGCAATTAACTTTGATACGTGGTTTGTTGCAAGATGAACCCAATATACTAAAATAAACAAAAATATAAAAAACAGAAAGACCATATGTCCGCAAAAATAGGTAGTTTAATGTTGCTGGTCACGCTGCTTGCAGGCTGCGATAAACCGCCTCAGGAACCCATTCCACCACGCCCTGCTTTGGTGATGGTCGTTGGCAAGACAGCGCTAGAGCAAGGCATGGTGCTGGTAGGTGAAGTGAAATCACGCTTTGAATCCAACCTGGGCTTTAGGATAGGCGGCAAGATTACAGAGCGCAAGGTTGAAGTGGGTAGTGCGGTCAAAAAAGGCCAGGTGCTGGCAAATCTAGACGCTGCGGATAGCAATCTTACTGCCGCGGCCGCTTATGCCGATGTACGCGCGGCAGAGGCCAGCCACGCCCTTGCCAGAGCCGAAGTCGAGCGCCAGCGCATGCTGTTCAACAAAAAATTTATTTCGGCTTCGGCGCTGGATTTGCGCGAAGCGGAACTAAAAACTTCAGCGGCGCGCTTGCAACAAGTAAAGGCACAAGCTGCGGTGTCCAGTAACCAATCACGCTACACCAGTTTAATTGCAGATCGCGATGGCGTGGTGACTCAGATTCGCGCAGAGCCCGGCCAAGTGGTGGCAGCAGGCGAAATGGTGGCACAAGTGGTTGATACAAAACAAATCGAGGTGTTGGTTGCCGTACCAGAATCGCGCGTGGCGAATCTAAAAGTAGGTGATACGGCCGTACTCAAACTGTGGGCGGACCGCGAAAAGAATTATACCGGGAAAGTGCGCGAAATCGCGCCGGCGGCCAGCTCCGCAACCCGCGCCTTTGATGTGCGCGTGGCGATTTTAGATGCAGACGAAAAGCTTAAATTAGGCATGACGGCAGGCGTGCGTTTTGGCAGTAGCGAAGCAATGGCCGATTTGATTGTACCGTCTAGCGCGCTGACCCAAATCGATGGAAAAACCAGCGTCTGGATTGTGGATAAAACAGGCGTCGCAAATCCGCGTACAGTGACGGCAGGCCAATTCACAGAAGATGGCGTGCTGGTGAATAGCGGTTTGCAGCAGGGTGAAATGGTGGCCATCGCCGGTGTGCATACCTTGATTAAAGGCCAGAAAGTTAAACCGATACTGCAGGCGGCCTCAGAACCAGCCACGGCAGAGCCAATACAATGAGCGAAGCCGAGAATCCACAAAAAGCCAGCGGCTTTAATCTATCGGTTTGGGCGCTTAACCACCAAACGTTAGTGTTGTATTTGATGCTGATGCTGACCATTGCAGGCTTGCTGGCTTATTCCAAGCTGGGTCAATCGGAAGATCCACCCTTCACTTTTAAAGTGATGCTGGTGCGCACCAGCTGGCCTGGTGCCAGCGCGGTAGAAGTCGAGCAGCAAGTCACCGACAAACTTGAAAAAAAGCTGCAGGAAACACCGCACCTGGATTACACCAGCAGCTACTCAAGGCCTGGCGAATCCATGATTTTTATTGTGATTAAGGATGATACGTTTTCGGAAGATGTACCCGATATTTGGTACCAGGTGCGCAAAAAAGTGGCTGATATTCGCCACACGTTGCCGCAAAACATTGAGAGCCTGACATTTAATGACGAATTCAGCGATGTGTACGGCAGCATGTATGCGTTAACCGGCGATGGATTTGATAATTTTGCCTTAAAAAAACAAGCAGAAGTCATTCGTGCAGAGCTATTAACAGCCAGGGATGTGGCCAAGATCGATTTTTTTGGCGAGCAAAAACAACGCGTTTATCTAGAATTGTCTAACGCCAAACTGTCTACCTTGGGTATTAGCGCGACAAAGCTGGTGAATATTCTGCAAACGCAGAATGCCGTTGTAAAAAGCGGTACGTTTGATTCCTCTAATGAGCGAATCCGCATTGAAGTGTCAGGTCGGTACAACACTTTAGAAAACCTGCGCGATTTAAGACTGCGCGCCAATAACCAGGATTTCCGGTTAGGCGACGTGGCACGCGTCTATCGCGGATACGAAAATCCGCCCAGGGACACCGTACGCTATAACGGTACCGAGACTTTGCTGCTGGGTGTGAGCATGCGTGAAGGCGGCGACGTGATTGCGTTGGGGCATGAGCTGGACGCCAAGATCGCCCGTATTCAACAGAATCTACCGGTAGGCTTAAGCTTTGAAACGGTGACTTCACAGCCTACAATCGTGGCCAGGTCGGTCAATGATTTTGTGACTTCTTTAATTGAAGCCTTGGTGATCGTGTTGGGCGTCAGCTTATTATCACTGGGTTTGCGCACAGGCATTGTGGTGGCAATTACCATTCCGGTTGTACTGGCCGCCACATTTTTGGTGATGCAATTATTAAATATCGGCTTGCATAAGATTTCCTTGGGCGCGCTGATACTGGCGCTGGGCTTACTGGTGGATGACGCGATTATCGCGGTAGAAATGATGTCGTCCAAAATGGAGCAAGGCATGCAGCGTATGCAGGCGGCTGCCTTTGCCTACACCTCTACCGCTATGCCGATGCTGACAGGCACGCTGGTTACCGTGGCAGGCTTTTTGCCGATCGCGACCGCTGCCAGTTCTACCGGTGAATATACCCGTTCAATCTTTCAGGTTTCCGCGATTGCCTTGATTATTTCATGGGGGGCAGCGGTAATTTTTGTGCCTTACCTTGGCTACCACCTATTGCCCGATTACAGCGAAAAACCGCAGCCTTCCAAGCTGGGTCTTTGGTTAAAATCCAGATTCAAATTGGCCGATAAGCCAGCTGAAAATCATCATCACGATATCTATAACAGCGCCTTTTATAACCGCTTTCGCTCACTGGTCACTGCCTGTGTGCGCTACCGCAAAACGGTGATTGCGATTACCCTGGTGTTGTTTGTGCTGTCTATCTTGGGTTTTGGTAAAGTGCAGCAGCAGTTTTTCCCTGATTCTACGCGGCTGGAATTGGTGGTGGATATGCGCATGACAGAGGGCGCGTCTTATCTTGCAACCAATAATGAGGTGAAAAAGCTGGAAACCTGGCTACGCGCCTGGAACCAAAAGCATAAGGGCATTGATAATTTTGTGGCGTATATCGGCTCAGGCAGCCCACGCTATTACTTGCCCTTGGATATCCAGTTGCCACATCGTGGTTTTGCCCAATTTGTGATACTAAATAAAGACTTACAGGCGCGCGAAGCCTTACGCAAGGATTTGTTAACATTGTTTGAGAGCGATTTCCCTGCTGTAAGGGCATCCGTATTGCGGCTGGAAAACGGCCCTCCCGTTGGGTTCCCTGTGCAGTTCAGGGTAGATGGCAGCGATATCCGGCAAATACGCCAGATCTCACACCAAATCGCCGATGTAATGCGTGCCAACCCTAACCTGGTGAACGTGCAATTGGGCTGGGAAGAGCCAAGTAAAGTGATTAAAGTGACAATAGACCAGGCAAAAGCCAGGTTGCTGGGTGTGAGCTCAGTCGATGTGGCGAATGTACTGAATGCGGCCTTGAGCGAACTATATATCACCGAATTCAGGGAAGGCAATGAGCGCATCGATTTGGTGGCACGCGGTGCAGAGGTAGAGCGCACACAATTATCACGTTTACCCAACTTGATGATCAATGTGCAAAATGGTAGCGGCAATCAAGCTGCCGTGCCTTTGGCGCAATTAGCGACTATTAGCTCTACCTTTGAAGAAGGCGTTATTTGGCGCCGTAACCGCGTGCCTTCTATTACCGTGCGTGCGCATTTACGCGGCAATTTGCAAGCGCCTGTGGTTTCTGCACAAATTGAAGAAAAACTGCAAACCATCAAAGCCAATTTGCCGATTGGCGTGACCGTTGAAACCGGCGGTGCGGTAGAAGAGTCGGCTAAAGGCGGTGCATCGGTAGCCAAAGGCGCGCCTTTGTTCCTGGTAGTGGTATTAACCTTATTGATACTGCAATTACAAAGTTTTTCACGCGTATTTTTAGTCTTGCTAACCGCACCATTAGGATTAATTGGAGTCACAATCGCACTATTGCTGTTTGATAAGCCGTTTGGTTTTGTGGCTATGCTGGGCACCATTGCCTTATCTGGCATGATTATGCGCAACTCGGTGATCCTGGTGGATCAGATCGATCAAGATAAAGCGCACGGCTTGCCTGCATGGGAGGCGATTGTAGAATCCACCATACGCCGTTTCAGGCCGATTGTGCTAACGGCGGCAGCGGCAATATTAGCGATGATACCGCTCACACGCAGCGTATTTTTTGGGCCAATGGCCGTTGCCATTATGGGGGGCTTAGCCATTGCCACCATTTTAACCGTGCTATTTTTGCCTGCATTATATGCGGCATGGTTTAGGGTTAAAGTACCTGAAACGCATTAAGCAGTTCAGTTATAATTAGGGTTAAATTAATGAGAGCTAGTACATGATACAAATAGCAGAAAATAAAACAGCAAGCGAAGTTGCTCGGTTCAACATGATAGAACAGCAGATCCGTACCTGGGAAGTACTGGACCCAGTAGTGCTGGCTTTGTTAAATGAGCTGCCGCGCGAACACTTTGTGCCGGCAGAATACCAAGGGCTGGCTTTTGCCGATATCGAAATCCCGATTGGTGCAGGCCAAACCATGCTTAGCCCAAAGCTGGAAGGCCGCATGTTGCAGGCGTTGAGTATACAAAAAACCCACAATGTCTTGCATATCGGTACCGGTAGCGGCTATATGGCAGCCTTGCTGGCAACCCTTGCGAAACAGGTTACCTCTGTCGAAATCAATGCGCAATTAAGTGAAAAAGCGGCCCATAAGCTAAGCCAGCACAATATCCAAAACGTTAATCTAGTGGTGGCAGATGGCGCATTTGGTTTGCCTCATCAAGCGCCGTTTGATGTCATTGTGTACACAGGTTCTTCACCGGTAGAACCAGCAGGCGTGCGTAACCAGCTGGCGATCGGCGGTGCATTATTGCTTGTATTGGGTACAGGGCCTGCCATGCAGGCGACCTTGATTCAGCGCTTATCTGAAACAGGTTTCAGGCAAGATGTATTGTTTGAAACCTATGTGCCTGAATTGATTAATGCGCCACACGCGGCAAAATTTGAATTTTAATATGCCCTTCAAGCCATTTATATTAAGTGTTTTTTTACTGTCAGCGCTGTTGCCGGCAGGCTTGCAAGCGCAAGACAAAAAACTGAATTTGCTGGAGATATACCAGCAAGCCCTGGCGCGTGATCCGGTGTTGGCTTCTGCATTAAGCAGCAATAAGGCCGCGCAGGAAATCATTGAGCAAGGCAAGGCTTTGTACAGGCCTACCGTCAACTTTAATGCGGGAGTGGTGGCCACCAAAAGCAATATCGAATTTAACAATGTGTCTTCAAACTTCCCACGCGTGGCAGGCAGGGCCAGCTATGAAGGCTACAACTACGGCCTGGAAGCGCGCCAGCCGATTTATCGCCAGCAAAACCTGGTGCAGATGGATCAAGCCTATACGCAGGTAAGCATTGCCGACAAGCAATATCATTTAAGCCAGCAAAACCTGATTTTGCGTACCACGCAGGCTTATTTCAATGTGCTGATCGCGCAAGATAAAATTGAACTGATCAAGGCGCAAAAAACTGCTATTTTAAGCCAGCTGGAGCAGGCAAAAATCACCTTTGAAGTGGGCACCGCCACCATTACCGACGTAAACGAAGCGCAAGCGCGCTATGATTTGATTGTGGCGCAAGAGATTGCAGCCGTGAATGAATTTGAAATCGCACAGCACGAAATCGAGCAGATCACAGGTGAGGTGCCGCCTGCCCTAGCCACGGTTAAAGCGGATCTTCAAGCCAATGCGCTTAATCAATCCATGCAGAACTTATTGGATGTCGCTTTGCAAAACAACCTGAACGTTGCGATTCAGCAAGATACCTTGAAATTGGCCGAGCAGGACGTGGCCTTTAATAAGGCGGCCCATATGCCAACCTTGGATGCCGTGGCGAATTACAGCGATAACTATAATAACGGAGGCTTAAATGGTTTTGGTAGCGAGTTGAACAGCGCCAGCATTGGCTTGCAGCTGCAGATTCCGCTTTATCAAGGCGGTGCAATCAGCTCGCGGGTGCGCCAGGCGCTGCTGAATCAACAAAAGGCTAAAGATGACCTTGAAATCGTGCGTCGCCAGACCGACCTGGAAACACAGCGCGCTTATTTAAATCTAAGCAGCAGCATCGCGCAGATTAAGGCGCTGGAACAGGCATTGATCAGTAGCCAAAGTCAGCTGGATTCAACCAAGCTGGGTTATGAGGTGGGCGTGCGTATCAGTGTAGACGTGCTCAATGCGCAGCAGCAATTGTTCTCTGCCAAGCGCGATCTACTGCAAGCCCGCTACAATTACCTGGTGAATATCATCCGTTTAAAATCGGCTACCGGCATTGTGGCAGAAGTCGATCTGCAAGACATCAACCAGCAATTGGTATTAGCCCCACAATAATTTAACCCGATAAATTGGCACCGTCATATGAAAACTACTCCCAGCATTGCCAAAATCGAGCTTAGCCAGCTGCTTATCGTTGATATGCAATCCAAGCTGGTTAGCGCTATGGCACCAGATGCCATGCAAGCGGTGATTAAGAATTGTAGCGTGCTGGCGCAGGCCGCCAGCTTGCTTGCCGTACCGGTGATTGTCACAGAGCAGTATCCGCAAGGCTTGGGCGAAACTCTAGCCGATATCAAACAGCATATTGGCGCAAGCAAGCCCATAGAAAAAACCGCTTTTTCAGCGGCCTGTGTGCCTAAATTTAGCCAGCAATTACACCGCGACCAACCGCAACTGATCATCGCGGGCATGGAATCGCATATTTGCGTGTTGCAAACCGCGCTGGCATTGGTTCAGGCCAATAAGCAGGTTTTTGTAGTTGAAGACGCCATTATTTCACGCAGTGCCGGCAATAAAGCCAACGCCATCGCACGTATGCGCGATGCTGGCTGCATCATCACCAATACGGAATCGGTACTGTTTGAATGGCTATCCAACGCCAACCACACGGCATTTAAAGCCATTTCCCAACTTATTCGATAGTGCTGCTGACCATGAAGTGGAAGCTTCATTTATTTAGCATTGATTAATAGGCGTTTATCCGCTTTCAGCAACCCGTCCCGTTAAGTGTGTAGCAATCAGCTGCATGACCCTCACCGTTGCCCCGGTTGAGGCCTGGCTGAAATTCAGGCTGGCTTGCTGCATTTTGCTTCTTTTGTCCGTGTTATCGCGCAAAAACTGGATCTTTTCGCGCAAACTTTCTACGCTACCTACTTGTATGGCTGCGCCTGCGCGCACTGCATTTTTGGTGGCTTCGGCAAAGTTGTAAGTATATTTGCCAATAAGGATCGGCTTGCCCATGCTGGCCGCCTCGATTAAATTTTGCCCGCCAAATTTAAGCAGGCTGCCACCCACAAAGGTAAAATCACAAGCGGCGTAATAGCTGAATAACTCACCCATGCTATCGCCTAAAACTATTTGTACGTTTTTATCTATCGGCCTTGCTAATTGGCTGCGCCGCACATAGTTTAGCCCCGCCGCCTCAATCAGTTGCGCGACTTCATCAAAACGTTGCGGATGGCGCGGCACGATAACGGTTAATAGATTTAAGTCTTTTACCACTTCTAGTATCAAGGCTTCCTCGCCTTCACGCGTGCTGGCGGCTAAAAACACTAGTTGCTCACCCAGCAATGCGCGCAATTTTAAGCCTTGCTGTGCCGCATCTGCGGGCGGGCGTACATCAAATTTTATATTGCCCGAAACCTGCACATTTACCGCGCCCAGCATTTGCAGGCGCACCGCATCGGCTGCAGTTTGGGCGGCAATCGCATGCAAGCTTTGCAAGCCTTCTGCCACCAACTTGCCCAGCTTGCCATAACCGGTGGCCGATTTTTCTGAAAGGCGCGCATTCAGCAGCAATAAGGGGATATCACTTTTTTTACAGGCCGCAATCAAGTTAAACCATAACTCGGTTTCCATCAGCAAACCGATTTTGGGTTGAAAGTGTTTTAAAAAACGCTGTACGGCAAATGGCAAGTCATAAGGCAAGTAAACGCGCTGAATGCTATTACCAAATAGCTGTTCACTGGTTTCGCGCCCGGTGGGCGTGGTGTGGCTAAGTAAAATCTGGTGGTCGGGATATTGCGCCTGCAGCGATTTAATCAGCGGTTCTGCCGCGCGGGTTTCACCTACCGAAACGCAATGCAGCCAAATAACAGGCTTGCCGGGATTTTGTAAATAGAAACCAAATCGTTCACCCCAATGCTGTTTGTAAGCTGGCTGCTTGATACCGCGCCACCATAATTTAAGCGGTACAAAAGGCAGTACCATATACAACAGGATGGAATATAAAAAGCGATTCATACTGCATTTTCTCACAATTTAGGCCACTGTTCATCGGCTTTGCATAGGCACGCACAGACTGGCTTTTTAAGCGACTGATTTATTTTTTAAATTTTATAGCCAAGTGAGTAATCACTCACCTTAACTCTATGCAAATACTGGCCTCATTTCGGTTAAAAACACACCAAAATGGTGCAAAAAATAGCTTAAAAATAGGGTTGACGAACACAAAATAAAGGCATAAATTTGCATCCAGTGCACAATATGTTGTGTTTAAGCAGAATATTTTTCATCAAAACGCTGCCAGGCGCTTTGCAAAGTAAATGCTTAATTAATCAAATCAAAGAGTTAAGTAATTTCATTGATTTTGCGGTCAAAAAAACAAATTAAGTAAAAAAATTAAGGGAGTAAATTATGCTAAAAGTCGTTGAACCAGCAAACAAACTATCAGAGAACGCCGCTGTTGAAATTCCGCTTCAATCGGTGTCACTGGATATCTGGGACAAAAAGTACCGACTTAAAGCAAAAAATGGCGACCATGTTGATCAAAATATCGATGACTCTTACTCCCGCGTAGCGCGTGCCTTGGCTGATGTGGAAACCACAGATGAAAAACGCCAGGAATGGCATGAAAAGTTCCTATGGGCATTGCGCCGCGGTGCGATTCCAGCAGGCCGTATTACTTCTAACGCCGGTGCCTTGGAGCATAAGCCAGCGACATCTACCATCAACTGCACGGTGTCTGGCGTGGTTGAAGACAGCATGGACAATATCCTGAATAAGGTACATGAAGCTGGCTTAACCCTAAAAGCAGGCTGTGGTATCGGTTACGAATTCTCTACCTTGCGTCCAAAAGGCGCATTCGTGGCAGGCGCAGGCGCTTACACCAGCGGCCCACTGTCTTTTATGGATATCTACGACAAAATGTGTTTCACCGTTTCCAGCGCCGGTGGCCGCCGCGGTGCACAGATGGCGACTTTTGATATCTCACACCCGGATGTTACCGACTTTATCAAAGCCAAACGCGAGAATGGCCGTTTACGCCAATTCAATTTGTCATGCCTGATCACCAAAGAATTCATGGAAGCGGTAAAAGCCGATGCGGAATGGAAACTGGCTTTCCCGGTGACAGAAAAAGAAGCAATCATTGATGGCCTGAACGTCAACGATGAAAGCCAAGTGGTATGGCGCGAGTGGCCGGTTAAAGGTAAATACTTGACTAGGGCAGATGGCGTGGATGCTGGCAAGGTAGCCTGCCGAGTGTACAAAACCATTAAAGCGCGCCGCCTGTGGGATGTGATCATGTCCAGCACCTACGATTTTGCTGAACCGGGTTTTATCCTGATTGACCGCGTCAACGAAATGAACAATAACTGGTTCTGCGAAAATATCCGCGCAACCAACCCATGTGGCGAGCAACCATTGCCGCCTTATGGCGCCTGTCTGTTGGGTTCAGTCAACCTGACCAAGTTCGTGAAAAAGCCATTTACCGACGAAGCCTATTTTGACTGGGCTGAATACCGCGAAGTGGTAGCGATTTTCACCCGCATGCTGGATAACGTGGTTGAAATCAATGGCTTACCGCTGCAACAACAACGCGACGAAATCGCGCGCAAACGCCGTCACGGTATGGGTTACCTGGGTTTAGGCTCTTCACTCACCATGATGAAAATGAAATACGGCGAAGAGGATTCACTAAAGTTCACCGATGAAGTCACCCGCATGATGGCAGAAGTAGGCTGGGAAGTAGGCGTGCAATTGGCTGAAGAAAAAGGCGCAGCGCCGATTATGGACGAGAAGTTTGAAATCACGGCCGATATGCTGGCAAAACGCCCTGAAATGGCGGCAGATGGCATCAAGGTAGGCCAAAAAGTGGCGGGTAAAGTGTTATTGGGTAAATACAGCCGCTACATGCAACAGTTCCCGGAAGGCTTGCGTAACCAGATCGCCGCTAAGGGCGTGCGCTTTACGCACCATAGCTCCATCGCGCCAACAGGCACGATTTCATTGAGCCTGGCTAACAACGCCAGCAACGGTATCGAGCCATCGTTTGCCCATCACTATGCGCGTAACGTGATTCGTGAAGGCAAAAAATCCAAAGAGAAAGTCGATGTATTCTCATATGAATTGCTGGCTTACCGCGAATTGGTAAATCCAAAAGCCATGCCGTTTAGCGATAAACCGGAAGAGCAATTACCGGATTACTTCCTGGATTCTTCCACCATCATGGCAAAAGCGCATGTGGATATTCAGGCCGCGTCACAAAAATGGATCGATAGCTCAATCTCAAAAACCATCAATGTGCCAACCGATTACGACTTTGAAGATTTCAAAAGCATCTACTTATACGCTTACGATAAAGGCTTGAAAGGTTGTACCACTTTCAGGTTTAACCCAGAGGCTTTCCAAGGCGTATTGGTGACAGAGAAAGATCTTGAAAACACCACGTACAAATTTACGCTGGAAGATGGCACAGAATTAGAAGTGAAGGGTAATGAAGAGATTGAATACGATGGTGAGATACATAGTGCCGCGAATCTTTACGACGCACTTAAGGAAGGCTATTACGGCAAATTCTAAATTTAACTGATTAAAACGACTGCGCTCA
>JAZKEN010000007.1:0-8112 GCA_040387035.1 Pseudomonadota bacterium
TACCGGCCTGTCACGCCGGGGGTCGCGGGTTCGAGTCCCGTCCACTCCGCCAACAAGCCTGAGTTGCAGCTGTATTGTTGCAACTCAGCATAAAAGCCCCGTTATTAACGGGGCTTTTTCTTTTTCGTGATTCTCAGCAGTTCTTAATCCACCTCATTATTCTTAAAATATTCTGTTTTCTCGCTAATCCAAATCCAGATTTTTGCTTAGTAATGCCAAGCCAGAGTTCGCTCATCGAAATCGCATTATGAATAAATAACGCAATGATTGGATTTTTCTTAATACGTGCGTGAAGCCAGTGATGGAATTTCACTTATATTACAAAAATAACAGCGGTGCTTGCTAATGTCGCAAAGGCATTCTTGACTCTGAGGCTCTAAATCTAAGTGTTTAATATGCTAAGATTTTAGACATTTAATAGTAAATTTCACTTTAAGTAAGTGTATTATATTCACCATTAGCAGACTAATAATTTGGATGCTATTAAAATAAGCTATTACTTGAAACGCTTAGGGATCACTAATTGTGAGTACGGAAACTGAAAAGATTATTTTTGCAAAGTTGAGCGCCCTAGAAAATGAATTAGGGTTGTTAAGAACCGGCTTTACAGTCGTGAATAAAAAATACTCTGAAGTGTTGAATTCACTTAAGGCTTTGACCGAACTCTCTACTGAAGCAACGCAGCGTGCCGCCGCCGCGGCTTGTCGCGCTGAAAATGCCGCTAGAAAAGCTTCTGATACCGCTAAGATAGCAGCATCACAATCCATTATAGAGGCTGCAGAAGAGGCTGCTGAAGCGGCCTCTGAAGCGGCACAAGCGGCTATTGAATCTGCAGCCGCTGCGGCAGCTGCTTCGGCTGCTACTGCCGCTGCCGCTGCACATCAAGCGGAGGAAGCCGCCGTGCATGCAGCTGCAGAGTCAGCACAGGCCACTAAACGCGCAACAGAGTCGGCAGCAGAAGCCGTCAGGTTATCAACTGAGGCGGCGTCTTACGTTAAAAAGGCGAAAGACTCCCTCTAGCTGAAATCTTTCCCCTGTTATGACCTTAACTCTTCCCGCTGATTATGTAATTGAATTTGAAAATAAGCACTATGCTGCGGAAGACTATAATGACTTGGAAAATAGGTTTACCGCACTTGAAAATTCACTGGCGAATATATACCAACAAGCATCATTTGGACTGCACACGCTAAGCGCAAACGGTACTTTCCTTTCCATTAATGATAAAGAGTTGGATTGGCTTGGCTACTCCGAGCAGGAGTTGATTGGCAAAGTTAAGTTTGTCGATCTGTTGACCGAAGACAGTGAGCAAAAGTATCTAAAACACCTTGCCGATACAGCCAGCTCAGGTGTTGATAAAGACATAGAGCTCAGCTTTATCTCCAAAAACAGCTCTGTAATCAATTTTGTCCTCTACACCAACGCGATATTAAATAGCTATGGCATATTGGATAGATACCGGTCGGTATTATTTAATATCGATGCGCGTAAGTCGATGGAAGCTAGCCTTAATGTTGCCGAAACGGTATTTGAAACGCAGGATGGCATGATGATCACTGATGCTGACTGCAACATCATACGTGTCAATAAAGCCTTTCATAAAATAACCGGCTACAGTGCCAAAGAGTGCATCGGTAAAACACCCAGTTTCCTGAGTTCAGGTCAATATGACCAGAGCTTTTATACGTCCATGTGGAACGCCATTCATGAGAGAAATGTTTGGGAAGGGGAGATTTGGGACAAACGTAAAAATGGCGATATTTTTCCTGCCAGACTGACCATTAAGGCGGTAAAAGACTGCAAGCATATCGTCACCAATTATGTGGCATCGCTTATCGATATTTCTGAAAGTAAAGCCGCAACAGATGAAATCAAAAACCTGGCATTTTATGATTCGCTGACTTTGTTGCCGAATCGACGCTTGTTGATAGAACGATTGAAACAGGCACTCGCCTTATCCAGGAACAGTCATAAAGTGGGTGCTGTGTTGTTTCTTGACCTTGACCATTTTAAAACCCTGAACGATACATTCGGCCACAATATCGGTGATTTGTTACTTAAGGAAGCTGCAAAGCATATCAAACAATCGCTACGTGAAACTGACACGGTTGCTAGAATTGGAGGAGATGAGTTTGTCATCCTGCTTGAAAACCTGGCTGACAATAAATTAGAGGCATTGGCAGAAGTAGGCATCATTGGCGAAAAAATCCTGAGCAATCTGTGCCAGGGTTATGAGTTTGATTCATATCATCATATGTGCACGGCCAGTATCGGCGCTACGCTGTTTGGTGAACACCAGATGAACGTAGAGGAACTATTAAAGCAGGCGGATATCGCCATGTATGAGGCAAAAGACTCAGGCCGGAATTCACTTCGTTTCTTTGATCCGGAGATGGAAAAATCTATTTCTCATCGAGCCCATTTAGACCACGACCTACGGTTTGCTTTAAAAGAGGGGCAATTTTCCCTGTACTATCAGGTGCAAGTCAATAATATAGGCAATCCATTAGGCGCGGAAGCATTGATTCGTTGGAACAATTCCAACAATGAAGAAATATCGCCGTTAAGCTTTATCCCTTTAGCCGAGCATACCGGGCTTATTATTCCGATTGGGCAATGGGTGCTAGATACCGCTTGTGCTCAAATCAGCAAATGGCAGCGCAATAAAAAAACGCGCAAACTCACACTTTCAATCAACGTTAGCGCTATCGAATTCAAGCAGGCCAACTTTGTGGAGCAGGTAAAGTCTGCGTTAGCACGTCATGACATCAACCCGGCTTATCTCACTTTAGAGCTTACCGAAAGTATGCTGTTACAGGATGTCGAAAGCATGATTTCAAAAATGATTGAGTTAAGAAAGTTTGGCGTTAGGTTTGAACTAGACGATTTTGGAACCGGCTATTCGTCATTACAATACCTTAAGAAGCTACCCATTAATCGCTTGAAAATTGATAAGTCTTTTGTGCGCGAGCTGAGTACTAATAAAAGTGACAAAAAACTGGTGCATGCCATTATAAATATGGCGCATAGTCTGGATATGAAAGTGATTGCTGAAGGGGTGGAAACGCAAAACCAGTTGCAGTTCCTGCAAAATAGCGGTTGTGATTATTATCAGGGTTATTTCTTTGGTAAACCAATTCCGGTTGGCGAATTTGAGGCGGCTTTAGAGCTCAGGTCAGGATTAACCGTCTTGAATTCTTAAACAAGCTTATAAATTCAGCCTCTGCGGCTTCACGTTGGTCATGCTGCGGTTTCACTGCATTTTATTATTAAAGCAAAGCATTGGTTGATTTTTCTTTTGCTGCTTTTGCATACACTGCGGCTTGGTTAGAGAGACGTACGGCGATTGCAGCAGATTCGGTTGCCAGCCTGGTGGCCTCTGCTGATTCTTTTGAGTTTTGTAAGGTTTTTTCGTGGATTTGATGTGTTGCATAGAGTGCTGTGGCTGCTGCTGCCGCACTTGCCGCCGCTGCTTCAATTGCAGCCTCTGCCGCATCTGCCGCTGTACCTGCCGCTTCTTGCGCAGCCATGCTGATTGATTCGTATGCTGCGATTCTGGCTGTTTCTGCCGCTTTTTTTGCGGCCACGGCTGCTTTACTAGCCGCTGATGCCGCTCTTTGGGCGGCTTCTGTAGATAGCTCTGTTAACGAGTTTAATGAAATTAAAAGTTGACTGTATTTATGATTAACAAAACGAAAATCGTTATCTAACTGTTGAAATTGTCCCTCAAGTGCATTGAGTTTTATAAGGATTGTTTTTTCTGATTCTGTCGACATAGATTTACCTCTAAAATCAAAAAAAAACTTACAGTCTTAATCAATGTTCAACAATCAAGACGCCAAAGTTATATTAAATAGATGGGCAATTTGATGTTTTAGTTTTGAATTATTGTTTAATAATCTATAACATTCAGCCGTGCATCTACTTTAAATATTCTGCATTCCAGCATATCAGCCTACACTAAACAGCCCCATTCCATCCAATACTTCCATGATAATCCAGACGATTATTTTTGGAAACCACGGCAATTTTGTCCAACTTTTTTAAAAGTTGATAACCAAAACTCACATTGAATATTAGGCTTTGAAAGCACTCAATCTCTGTGCGTTAGCTAACTAAATACGTCGATAGTTTGCAAAAGATCTGGTTGCCCATATATTTACATGAACAAAGTGAATCAGGCTAGAAATTTTCCTATTTATGTAATATTAGATACCTAAGATGGTAGTGATTATTTGTTCATATGATGAAAGACCCTTTGTATGTTAGAAAACGCACAGACATTTACAGCCTAATAAAGCAATTTGTAAAATTGAATTCAGTGATATTTATTTGGGAGCAGCAGTATTTTGCGCCATCAATCTTAAGGCATCCAATAAAAATCCATAAAAGGAGTAAGCATGACAAAATTTTTAACATATCCAGTAATTACTACAGTGGCCTTTTTCTGCGCATCGAATTGTATGGCCGAAGCCATCACCAAAGACAAATACCAGTTTTTGGAAAAAAATATCGAGTCGGAATATGAATCTGCTAAAAAACGTTGTGAAAAATTGCAAGCCAATGCCGGTGATATATGCCTGGCAGAATTAAAGGGTCAAAAAAGTGTGTCCAAAGCCGAATTAAAATTAAAATACGAACCAACTCTAGAGAATGAAGTGGATGCGCGTATTGCGAAAGCCGAGGCGGAATATTCGGTCGCTAAAGAAAAGTGCGATGATGTTAAAGAGAAATCCTCTTGTAACGAACTTGCCGTTTCTGCAAAAGATAAGGCGATTGCAGATGCGAGAGCAATGAAAAAACTATAATTTTTTAGGCTTGAAGGGATAGGAAATGCATGTAATCAATATTTACTTACCCCAGGTAAATGATGCAGGCATAGCTTATGACCAGGCCATCTATACCAGCATTCGTAAGGAACTGATAAAAAAATTTGGTGGCTTGACCCAATACGATCAAGTGCCAGCCATTGGTTATTGGAAAGAGAATGCAAACAAACCCCTTACTAAGGATCTAGTCATTCATTACGAAGTGATTAGCAATAAATTGATAAGAAGTTTTTGGGCGGAATTTCGGCTGCGATTAGAACTAATCTTTCAACAAACGCAGATTTTGATCGTGGCTCATCCCATATTGATATTGTAAGCATTGGTATGTACGATAAGCCTGGCAGGCCAACACAAATAGAAATGCTAAGAAATTTGTTGGTTTTCTTTGCCGTCTAGTCAATAGATTAGACACTATTGATTCACATCAAATCTTCTTTTTGAACTATTTTTCACTTCAGTCGCAGGTTAGCGATTAAATGTGCGCTACGGTACAGACACCTAATAACCAGAAAATATAATAACTATATCTAAGTAAATTTAATTAAAGTTATGACTTTTGATGAAAAATATTGCCAAAGCTTATAGGGAAAAGTCCTTAAGGACGGTTGCTAGAGTACACCGCAATACAGTTCAAAAGCCGCTCTCTAATCAAAGTGATTCCGGTAACACGGTCACTATCAATGAATCCTTGTATAAAGCGATTATCAAAGCAGACAAGGCGCTTAACTTCATTAATGATGCCATCATGATTACGGATGTTGTCGGCAATATTGAATATCTGAACCTGGCGGCGGAATTCCTATCCGGGTGGAAGGGTAAAGAGGCTTATAGCTTAAATGTTAACCAGGTGTTTAAAGTCCTTGATATCAATACTCGCCAAGTGATAACCAACATTAACGATTTACTACTACCAAGTAATCAAGCACATACGGCCACCCGGGCTTGCATTCTAGTCAAGCAGGATGGAAGCGAAGTTTCAATTGAAAACTCTATTAAACCAATTTTCAACGCAGATGGTGAATTCGACGGGCTAATCATTGTTTTTTATGAGGAAAGCAAAGCGAAAGAAATCAATTTGAAAATGGCCCACCTGGCGCAACATGATTTCTTAACCAACCTGCCTAATCGACTGTTACTACACGACCGAATAGGACAAGCCATAGCGTCCGCCAATAGGTTAGGTACCCAAGTGGCCTTGCTTTTCCTGGATTTGGATGGATTTAAGAATATCAATGATTCTTATGGCCATGCTACCGGTGACATAGTATTACAATCGGTAGCCAATTGCCTATCTGACTGTGTGCGCCATACAGACACCGTTAGCCGGCAAGGTGGAGACGAATTCATCGTACTGTTGGCCGAGAACAAAGCAAGTGAAGACGTTGTTTTAACCGCCGAAAAAATCCTAAAACAAATCAGCTTGCCGCGCCTGATTAATCAAGCAGAACATTCCATTACCACCAGTATCGGTATCAGCATTTATCCTAACGATGGAAAAGATGCAGATTCGTTGATTGAAAATGCCGACACCGCAATGTACTATGCAAAAAAAAGAGGGCGAAACAACTACCAGTTTTTTGCAAGCAATATGAAAACCAATCGTAACTTTCAATAGCAGTTATTTTTTGATAATAAGGCCTATTTCAAGCAATTAAACCCGATTTAGATACTTTTGTGCGTTAACGAACGGAACAAAGTTTGGAATGTGTACAGACTGGTTTTTCACGTTACATATTATTGGAAAACTACCATGAGCTATATCACAACGCCAGACAATACAAAGTTATTCTACAAAGATTGGGGCACAGGTAAACCGGTTATTTTTCTGCATGGATGGCCACTTTCATCGGATAGCTGGGATGATCACGCAATGGTGGTTGCTGACGCAGGGTTTCGCAGCATATCTTACGATAGGCGTGGTTTTGGCCGCTCGACGCATCCTTGGAATGGCTATGATTACAATACGCTGGCGGATGATTTAGCGGCGGTAATCGAGCAAACAGGTGCTACCGATGCCACATTGGTCGGATTTTCGATGGGTGGCGGTGAGGTGGCTCGTTATATGTCCCGTCATCTTGGCAAATCCGTATCAAAGGCGGTCCTGGTTTCATCCATAGTGCCTTTTATGTTGAAAACCGCTGACAATCCGAATGGCACTGATCAAACCGTATTTGATGAGATGACAATCAATATGATTGAGGATAGGGCGGCATTTTTTACGGATTTCTTTAAAAAGTTTTATGGCGTCAACATGCTGAATCATCCTGCTAGCCAAGAGGTGCTGGACTGGTCAAGGAGCGTGGGAATGTCAGCTAATTTAAAGGCGACTTTAGCCTGTGCAGGCGCTTTTTCGTCCACGGATTTCCGTCCGAATTTAAGCGCTTTTAAAGTTCCAACGCTTATTATCCATGGCACTGATGACGAAACCGTTCCAATTGATGCGTCTGCCCGTGCTGCAATTATTGGTATTCCGCATGCGCAATTAATTGAATATGATGGCGCTCCTCACGGATTACTGGTCACAGAGAAGCAACGCTTCACTAATGATTTATTGGCTTTTTTGCGCGATTAAGCTAGTCCGGCTTAACGGAACCATGGGTGAACTGTAATTCACCTTCTATGGAATCATCCATGGTTTTTTGTATCATTGCGCCAAACAACATCTTGATCCCCGCAATGGTATTTCCGTGTTTATTATCCCAATAATAACCTTCAATAGGGGTAACCTTTATAACGGTTATTCGCGGATCATCAACGCCTTCTGTAAACCAGGTACCGATCATAAATTGCCATAAATCTTTAATTCTTTGCTTATCCCGCGAGATGGTGGCTTTACCTTCCAAAGACAAAAAGTCCGAGTGCGGCGAGCCCTGGAAGTATAATTGCACGAATGGGTTGTCTTTCAGTTCAAGGTTTTTGTGGCTATCATCGGCACTCAAAAACCAAAGGTTACCCTCATCATCTACCTCTTGCACATTCATGGGCCTGGTACGGAAACCGGAATCAACAGAAGTGGTAAAAAAACAGGATTTTGCCTTATCTACAATTTCTTTTAATTTTTCAACAGCAATTGCAGCATTAAGGTTTTCGTGATTGCATTCAGTCTGGTTTTGATTAATGGAGTCCATGCTATTTTTCCTGTCATTAGTTGGCTTTAAATAAAACATTTAAAAAACTAAAAAAGTTTTATTGTTATTAGCCTTTAATTAAGCCGCAAGTCTTCAATTAATTAAATAAGGCTATGTCCTAATCTTTTGTAGGATTAATTTGACTCAAAATTACC
>JAZKEN010000007.1:8212-20121 GCA_040387035.1 Pseudomonadota bacterium
ATTAAATAAGGCTATGTCCTAATCTTTTGTAGGATTAATTTGACTCAAAATTACCATTAAATGTTTTGTTGAAATTATGACTATAAATTTTAAATGAGGTTTATGCGGAATCTTTAGTGGTCGCTTTTTCTATCGCGTCGGTTAATGTCTCTATAGAAAAAGGCTTAGATAAGAACTGAATTTCAAAGTCGAACACGTGCGTTAATTCCATGCCGCTGGAGATGATGATTGAGATATGCGGATAAAGAGACTTGGTTTTTTTAGCCAATTCTATGCCACTCATTCCCGGTAAATTGACGTCGGTAATCATTACATCGAATTGCGAAATTTGCTCAAGCGCTTCTTCTGCCGTAGAGGCGCCTGTGGCTATAAAATTCATCATCGATAGCAGCTCGCATAGACTAGACTGTGCTTCTAAATTGTCTTCTACAACGATTATTTTCTTCGATTCGACTGCCGGTTTTGCCATACTGACTTGTTTAAAATCCTTGTTTTCAAGAGTCGACGACTTAATTGTTTTTTCTAAAACCGCCCTTATTTTTCTTGCCAAGTCAGCATGCCTATACGGCTTGTTGATCAACTCAACTCCGGGGTCTAATTTTCCACTGTGAACAATCGCGTTTTGGGTATAGCCTGATGTGAAAAGGACAGCTAAATTCGGTAGGATGGATTTTGCGTGTTTTGCTAACTCGGTACTTTTCAATTGTCCCGGCATTACAACATCGGTAAAAAGTAAGTCAAACTTTTGCCCGGTATTGATAATATCCAGCGCACTTTGTGCATCCGATGCCGATTGGACTGTGTAACCGAGACCAACCAAAATATCCATCACCGCTGTTTGAACGGCAATGTCATCTTCCACCACAAGAATTGATTCGTTGCCGCCTTTTACTTCAACATGCGTTTTAACAGTGATTTCATGCTCGGCAAGGTGCGCGCGAGGGAAATAAATTTTTATGGTTGTACCCAGGCCCACTTCACTGTAAATTTTGATCGTTCCGCCACTTTGTTTTACGACTCCGTAAGCCATACTCAAGCCCAGGCCTGTACCTTTACCTTCCGCTTTGGTAGTAAAAAACGGTTCAAATACTCTTTCAATCGTTTCCGGGGGCATACCACTCCCGGTATCGGATATTGCCAGCAACACATATTGCCCGGCGATTATATTTTCATTGTTGGTGCTGTAAATATCATCCAGCATGACATTGCTGGTTTCTATGGTTAAACGGCCTGAGCCTTCCATTGCGTCACGCGCATTGATGGCTAAATTTAAGATGACATTTTCAATCTGGTTGCGGTCTACCATAACGTTCCACAGAGCACCGCCTTGAATCACTTCAATCTTTATATCTTCGCCAAGTGTTCTCCTTAAGAGATCATCCATGTTCTTGGTAAGGTTGTTTAAATTGGTCGCAAATGGTTGCAGCGGTTGGCGCCGTGCAAAAGCTAATAATTGCGAAGCGAGCTTGGCGCCTCTTTCCACCGCAGAAATGGCGCTTTCAATGCCTTTTTTCGCCGCAGTGACATTGGAAAATTTTATGGACAGTATTTCCAGGTTACTGCTGATGACCTGCAGGATATTATTAAAATCGTGGGCGACTCCGCCGGTTAATTTGCCTACGGCCTCCAGTTTTTGAGACTGCAATAAGGCAAATTGCGATTTTTTTAATTCTTCTGTTCTTTCATTGACTCTTTGTTCAAGCTCATCACGCGCTTTCTGCTGAGCCTCATTGCCCATTTCAATCTCATTAAGCATGGTGTTAAACGCATTGACCAAATAACCAACTTCATCGTTGGTCTTTTTAATGGCCCTTAAAGAGTAGTCTTTCTCTTCAACAACCTTTTTTGAAAGCTCAGCGATTTCTTCAATAGGATGCGTGATTTGGCTCTGTAGCCATCGCGCAATCAAATGTGAAATAAAAAATGCCAGCCCGCCTACAATCGTTAATATAATCAAATAAGCCAGCAGGCGATTGTAGAATCCATATTCAGCAGTCAGAAGCATGTAGCCAATTAAATTGCCATTTTGCTCGATTACTTTAGAAACAATCACTTCATCTTCAATGATTTCGACTGAATCCTGATGGTATTTTCCTTGTAATTTTTGCGGGTATTGTTCGCCTTTGAAAGTCGCATAAATATTTCGATTGGCATCGTATAAGGCAGCTGAATGTATGCGGGGCCTAACTTCCAGCAGGGCTAAATTTTTTGACGCTAAGCCGGGATCATCAAATTGCAACGCCGGTATAGAGGCACGGCCAATCAGTAATGCTTGGTTATATAAATCGTTCACCCATCTGCTTTTGTATTCGCTCCAGTCAAAAATCCCGATCAGAATGGTGGTAATCAGGCATGTGATGATGCTGGTTGTGGCCACTGTCACAAGGAATTTATTTCTAATGGATTTATAATGCGTCAACATAAACTGTTACCAAATTCTTTAAAAATAAATCCAGGGTGCGTTTTCACTTTAAAACATTTCTGGCTACAGTTAACAGTGAGCCATCTAGCTTGATTTTGTTTTTTTCAGCCGCTGGCAATGAAACGTCAAACCGGATGCGGTTGTCATCACGGACAAAATTGATCACCCCGCCAAGATTTAAGCCTTCTACCGTATCGGTGATGTAGAGCGTAGAAGGGTGGTGAAGCATTTTTTGATAGAACTCCAAATAAGCCGTGGATGTTGCGTTCAGATATAAGATGTGCACTTCAGGGCTTACTTGCTTTGAAGTCAGTCGCCTGATGAGTACCGTTCTATTGGCTGCCGTATAACTGCCTGCTATTTTTTCCAGCTCTGTTGCTATCACCTCATCATCGACCACTCCAATAACGACCGGACTTAAAAGATCCGCAAATGATTTTTCTGGCCAGGTAATGTAATTGGCGAACTTGAATATATAGGCAGATTTAACTTGGCTTTGCAGATCGTCGCCCGCATCTTTTGCAATGGCGTGATGAGTACGAAAGCAAATGGTCAGCAAGCTTAAAATTAGAATTAGGTTTACCCGTAAAAAGCTCATCTGAAATACCACTGCAGTTTAGCGAATAAACTTCTATCGTATTCTGGCCTAATAGCAGCGTTAGAAAACTCCGGGTGCTTTGAATCCAAAAGATTTTGCCCAACGACTGACAGCTCGAGATCGGGCATTACTTTCCATGCATACCTCAAATCTAAAGCCGTATAGGCGGGTACCGCTGGATTATTGAGCTTACCCATATGGCGGGCGGTTACATCCAATAAATGATTTGCATTGAAGTCATAAGACACTCTCACTATGCTATGGGAGCTAGGGTCGTTAATGCCTAAACCAGAAGCTTGAAGGATGTCAGCGGGATGCGTATTAACCCTTACTTCCTGCACGACCAACCCGCCGGATAACTTAAGGTTATCCCTAACCTGCCAGCTTCCCCACATCTCTATACCTTGCGAGTGCCCAGACGCGTTATTATCAAAAACGAATGCTAGGGTACTGGTGTCCAGTTCAAAGGTTCGTAAACGGTCATAATCCGTGTAAAAGCCTGTGATAGAAAACAAGGTATCGGAATTAGGCGAAACCCTGTATCCAATTTCATAGGTGTGGGCAACCGCAGAATCAAAATTGGGGCTGCCAGCGGTCAGTGGCGGTGCAAAAAAATCCCTATCGATACGCGAAGGGGCGCGGATTGCGCGCGTGGCGGAAGCCCACAGCAATTTATTTTCTGTGATTTTCCAGGCCAGTCGTGCATTTGGCATGTACTCCAGGTCAGTATAGTTGTTGTGTTCAAACTTGATGCCTAGAGTAAGGCGAAGCTGCTCATTCAGGTCAATTTCATCCTGAACAAAAATATTTGCCCAATGCAGATTTTTTTTAGCAGGCAGGAAAGCGAAACTAAAATTATCAAGCCTATCAAACCCAACTTTATAACCGCCACCCCATGTAAAATTATGACGGTCTGCAATGCGCCAATCGTGTTTAAATTCAATGTCTGCCGTGGTTAAGTTTTCTTTAAAAGCATTTGGCTGGTTGCGATAGGTATAGTCTAGATAGGCTTGAATAAACATATTCGAGCCATTTTCAAGTTTGGAATTGACGCGGCCTAGTAAATTGGCCCCGGATATCTGAATGTCATTTGTATTGGCCTGGTTAAGATAGCCGTCATAAAAATCACCCTGCAGGGTAAAGTTCTTATTGTCATTTACCCAATCGGCACGAAACCCGGCTTTATCCCTTTTAAAGCCGTCATTCAATGATAAAGAGTTTGATTCACTGCGCTTATCTTTTACCTCGGCATGTTTGGCGTAGACGCGAAAGTTGCCATCATTAAGCAGCTTTCCACCATACCTAATCGCACTGTAGGACTCATTAGAGCTGCCGGAGATTGAAACCAGTCCGCCTTGGCTTTGTTTAGCGTTTTTGGTAATAATATTAATCACGCCATTGACGGCGTTTGCTCCCCAAAGGGTAGTGTTTGCACCGCTGATGACTTCGATTCTGTCGATATCTTCCAACATAACGTCTTGCGCATCCCAGAAAACGCCGGAAAATAATGGTGAATAGACGGTTCTTCCATCAATCAATACCAATAATTTATTGCTGAAAACGCTATTGAAGCCGCGTGCTGTAATGGCGTAATTTCTTGAGTTATCTTGGGCTACTTGCAGGTTAGGGGCCAGGCGGAGCGCCTCTGGCAGAGTGGAAGCGCCTGAACGCTGTATCTCATTGTTTGTGATCACGAAAATAGAAGCCGCTGCGTCGGTTAAAGCTTCACTGCGTTTGGAAACAGAGGTGACTTGAATATTGGCTAACTCTTCTAAGCTTAACTCTACTAAAGATTCAGCGTACGCATTAGGAGTTTGACAGAGTATTAATAGCAACAGGGTTTTGCTATTAAGCAATTTTATAAAAAAATCGTAACAGTTTCTAGACTTGCTTATTTTAAATGAAGCGATAGTAAGATAACTGCGGTACACAATTTTTCCCTTTAAATTCAATCGTTAATAAAAACTGAATTTATTTGTGTTATAAATATTAGCAAGTAAATTATATTCATTTAATAAGTGTTGAGCAATATTTTAAATTTAGCGTTTAGCGTGTAATTGTCCGTAATGGACTACATATTAGTATTTTTTAATGAGGTAAAGTCTCTGCAGAATTACAAATCCTGTCTTGGTTTAGATAATAATATGTAAGAGAGAGACGATAATGACCCAACAAATGAATAAAATTATGATGGATGAAGTTTTTTTTATTAGTGCAATCAAGCACGAAATCTTCAGCAGAATATTTTCTACTATCCGGCATGATATTGTGGGTAACGTATCGGCAACGCTGATACGTTTGTCTATTATTGAACGAATCCTGAAAAATCAAGAGTTAGATGTTGAAAAGATAAAATCAGAAGTTCAAAAACTAGACCATCAACTAAGAGTGAGCATCATAGACATTAGGGAGTTATCCTTTTGGGATTTTCCTACTTCTCAGGCCGATTTCACCGGCGTAGTATTACAGAAGAGCATTCTATTGATAGCCAGCCAGCTGGCTTTAAAAGGTATCCATCTTCACCTGCAAGAACAGCAACACGATGATGTGATTAAGGTCGATTCAAAATCACTGATGTACTCATTGCTATGTCTCTTTTGCTATATTGAAGATAACGATTTTGATAATTTTAAATTCAATATATTTAATACGGTTGATTCAATCGTCATGACTTATGAGCCAATGCCCGAACAGCACCAACCAACCATTATCCATAATAGAAATATTTGCATAGATAAAGAAATCGCTACCCAATTTATAAGCTTGAACAAGGTAAGTATTGATTTTAGCGATAAATGCATCACGCTTAAATGCATCAATTGATAATTGATGTGGAGTGATGTTTGACTTGATGCCAAAAAAAAGGCTTCCATTTCTGGAAGCCTTGCCACGTTCGGGAAAACGTGGGAATTAATTCAATATATGACTTAAGCCAGATCACTACACATTTAGTGGCTCATGTTTCTATCAACCCCGTAGTAATTATTTACATCTTCAACCCAAGTTTGATCCGCCATGTTTGGCCAATGATCCTTATCAAAACCAGGGGCTGATTCTAACTTGCTGCTGTTGACGTTTAAAATAAAGCGTTTGTTTTCAGTATCCAAGGTCAGGGCTTGCCATGGCACTGCAAATAACTTTTCCCCCATACCTAGAAACCCGCCATAGGAAAGTACGGCGTAAGAAATATTTCCGCTTTGCATATCAAGCATAATTTCTTTAATGTCACCCAAATCCTGGTCATCTAAGCTGTATACGTCGTTACCAAGCAGGGTATCGGCACCCATTAACTGCGGACCAGGGCCATCTCCGTCATTACTTCTGTACATGCCGTAAGCGTCGCGTTCTTGATAGTTCATTTTTGACTCCTTTAAAAAGTGGAAACAATCAATCATGGGTGAATCCCAGATATTGAATCACGGTTAAAGAAGTCATATTGAACTTAAAAAAACAAGCCATCCGTACGTTGATTAACATTTGATTACTAAAATATTGGGACAGGCTTAATCTATTTTTTAATATAAAAAAAGTGAAGAAATAATCCCACTAATTTCAAACTTATAGATAATTTGTGCGCCAGCGCACGCTATTCAAAGTCATTACCAGCTACGATAAAAATCTTAAACAATTCAATCTTTAGAGGACTGCCATTCGCATCAATGTTATTTGGGGATTACATCAACACCTGGCTTTTGAATTATATTTAATGGCCTTTATAAAAGCGTTTATGCCATGAGATTTCTAGGAATAGGGGAATACTGCGATTTAGGATCACTCTACCTTCAATTAATAAAAGAAGGGCATGAGGTTAAAGTTTTTGTACAAAGTGAAGACCACCAAGACATCTACGAAGGAATACTTTGTTTTACTAAAAACTGGCAACTTGAATTAGATTGGATTCGGCAGGCGGGCTCAGACGGCATCATTTTATTTGAATCCGCGACGATGGGCGAAATCCAGGATCGATTGAGAGCAGAGGGCTTGCAAGTGATTGGCGGCAGCGCTTTTGGCGACAAGTTAGAATCCGACCGCGATTTTGCGCAGAATATAATGCATGAATTGGGTATGCCGATTGCGCAAACATTTGAGTTTTCCCAGTTTGATGCCGCGATTGATTTCATTGAGCAATACCCAAAACGTTATGTGTATAAAAGTAACGATCCCAATTGTGAAAGAACGTTAAATTATGTGAGCAAGGCGCATGACAGTGCCGATTTGAAATTTTTATTGCAGCACTACAAGCAGCATAAAAGCATAAAAGGCGCTACATCGGCTCACTTCATCCTGATGGATTTTGTAGAAGGTGTTGAAGTAGGGGTTGGTGCCTTTTTTAATGGTGATGAATTTTTGCAGCCTGCCTGCCTGGATTGGGAGCATAAACATTTTTTTGCAGGTGACCTGGGTGAATTAACCGGTGAAATGGGTACTGTTGTCACCTACAGAAACAGCAATCATATATTTGAAAACAGCCTGTTGAAGATCGCGCCCATGCTTAAACAAAGCGGTTATTGCGGATACATCAATTTAAATATGATTGCCAATGCACAGGGCTTGTGGCCTTTGGAATTTACGAGCCGTTTTGGCTACCCCGGTAATGCAATTTGTGCCGGCTTGCATAAGGATTCCTGGCCTGCATTGTTTTTACGTTTAATACAAAAATCGTCTTTATCGTTGGCAACCAGCAGTGGTTTCGCGCTTGGTGTGGTGATAAATGTGCCTCCTTTTCCTTATGCTTATGGCTACAAAGAGCTCTCTAAAGGCTTGCCTGTTTTGCTGGAGCCTGCGTTGACGGATGAAGAGTCAAGCCGTTTGCATTTTAACGAGGTGGCAAAAAAGGATGGCATTTTAGTAACAAGTGGCATGACAGGCAACGTTGCAACAGCGGTGGGAGTAGGTGGCACGATTAAGGAAGCCCAAGCCCAAGCATATGCTTTATCGGCAAAACTGATCGTGCCGAACGTGCGTTACAGAACCGATATTGGCACCAATCTAGCCCTCACCGATTTAGACAGGCTAAGAGACTGGGGATATATCTAAGTTTGCTAATTTTAAATTGCCAGGGCTTAAAGCCTAATGACTGATTATTCAATTTGATGATTTCGCTGGTCTGGATGGTATGTTAGGTAGCTAACGGATTAGTCCACCAATTCACGACAGAATGATGGCTGATTGAAACCGAATCAATGTTTGAAATATTAACCCCATATCGAGAATCTACTTTGCAAGAAGAAATCCTGATTTTTTTACAATGGCCGGCCATGGCATTTACCTTGCTATCGGCATGGATGGTCGCTTCTGTGTCGAAAACCAAACGCAGATGGGGGTTTTGGTGTTTTGTAATCAGTAATATTTTATGGGTGTTATGGGGTTGGCAAACACAGGCTTACGCGCTGATCCTGATGCAGGTTGGGTTGTTGTTTTTAAATATTCGCGGTATTTATAAAAATCCGCCATCCAAGGAAAATAGTTAAATTAGTTAATGATTATCCGGCAAACGCATTGCTGATTACACCCGCGATATTCACTCTTTCATGCATTAACTTTCAACTGAAAATTAAATGTTTATAAAAAATGAATCAAACCCATTAATGTTTATCAAAACCGCATGGATTTAATCGTAGCCAGGCCAGAAGGTTTGTATTGTCCGCCTGGCGATTTTTATATTGACCCTTGGCGGCCAGTGGAGCGTGCTGTAATTACGCATGGGCATGCCGATCATGCGCGCATGGGGCATACACACTATTTGGCCGCTGCCGTGGGTGAGGGCATATTGCGCAAGCGTTTAGGTGCGGATATTAATTTGCTATCACTGGCATATGGCGAAAAAATTAATCATCATGGCGTTAGCCTGAGCTTGCATCCTGCCGGTCATGTGCTGGGTTCTGCGCAAGTGCGCCTGGAATACAAAGGTGAGGTTTGGGTGGCCTCTGGCGATTACAAGACAGAAGATGACGGCACTTGCGCTCCGTTTGAGAGCGTCTCCTGTCATACCTTTATTACAGAATCTACGTTTGGCCTGCCCATTTATCAGTGGCAAGCGCAAAGTGAAATCTTTGCGGATATTAATCAATGGTGGCAAAGCAATGCCGATAACAATAGGACCAGTGTTCTATTCTGTTATGCCTTTGGCAAAGCACAGCGCTTATTGTCTGGACTCAATCCCGCTATAGGTCCCATTTTAGTTCATGGCGCGGTTGAACCTTTAAACCGCGTTTACCGTGAAGCGGGCGTGGATCTGCCTGCTACCCAATACGTCAGTGAAATGCAGGATACGTCGCAAATTCGTAAAAGCATTGTACTGGCGCCGCCTTCTGCACAAGGAACCAGCTGGATGAAACGGTTTGGCGACTATTCAGACGCGTTTGCCAGTGGTTGGATGCAATTACGCGGCACACGCAGGCGTCGCGGTGTGGATCGCGGTTTTATCATGTCAGATCATGCGGATTGGCCCGGGTTGCAAAGCGCCATATTGGCGACGGGTGCGGAGCGGGTATTTGTCACGCATGGGCAAGTGCACACCATGGTGCGCTGGCTGAACGAGCAAGGCTTGGATGCACAAGGCTTTACTACCGAATATGGTGAAGAGGCGGCAGAAGCCGAAACCGGCCTGGCCACTGACAATGCGCCTGAAGCAGGCTTGCAAGAAAATACGGCATCAAAAGCCGGGTTACCACAGGAAAACACGGCGCATATGGATATTAATAAGGCGACCGTTTGAAGTCCTTTGCTAATCTTTATGCGAGATTGGATGCAACAACCAGCAGCAATGCCAAGCTGGCTGCGTTGCAGGATTATTTTATTGCGGCCAGTCCAGCCGATGCGGCTTGGGCGGTGTATTTTCTTTCCGGCGGGCGCCCGCGCCAACTAGTGCCCACCAAATTATTGCGTGAAATTACATTAACGGTTTCTGGCTTGCCGCCATGGCTGTTTGAAGAAAGCTACCAGGCGGTAGGTGATTTGGCTGAGACAATGACTTTGCTGTTGCCTCAATCCACGCATACATCCGATGAAAGCCTGGCGCAATGGATAGAAAACAAGCTGTTGCCTTTGCGCGGCTTGACGCCTGAAGCATTAAGCGCGCAATTGCTGCCACTACTCAACCAGCTTGACCAGCAAAGCCTGCTGGTTTGCATTAAGTTGATCACGGGCAGTTTTAGAGTCGGTGTTTCACGCCTACTGGTGACCCGTGCATTGGCCGCGGTTGCGGGCATTGATGCAAAACGCATCGCACAGCGAATGGTTGGCTATAACGATTTGTCTGCCAAACCAGGCGCTGCGCATTACCTGCAATTGATTGCGCCGGTGAGTGAGCAGGGTGATGAGCGCATGGAAGGCCAACCATACCCGTTTTTCTTGGCGCATGCGCTGCAAATTCCTACCGATGAGTTTGATGCATCGATCGGCAGCCCGGATCAGTGGCAGGTGGAATGGAAGTGGGATGGCATACGCGCCCAATTGGTGAAGCGGGGCGGCCAATTGTGGGTTTGGTCGCGTGGTGAAGAGTTGGTAACAGAGCGTTTCCCGGAGTTAGACGTACTAGCCGATGGCTTGCCGGATGGCACCGTGATCGATGGCGAAATAGTGGTGTGGAAGCATCATGCCACTAACGAACCGGTATTGAATACAGATGCCGTTGAGCTGCTTTCAGGGCAAGCCACAGAAGAACCACAAGTACAGGTACAGCCATTTGCTTTATTACAGCAGCGAATCGGCCGTAAAACCTTAAGTGCAAAAATGCTGCAAAACATCCCGGTGGTGGTATTGGCTTATGATCTATTGGAATGGCAAGGGCATGATTACCGCGATAAACCACAATCCGAGCGGCGCGAACAGTTGGAAACAGTGGTGGCATCTTGCAACCAGCCGCAATTACAAATATCGGCTTTATTAACAGGCCAAAGCTGGCATGATTTAGACCGCCAGCGCGATGCATCACGTAGCCTGGGCGTTGAAGGCATGATGCTTAAACGCAAAGATGCGCAATACGGGGTTGGCCGCACCAAAGACGTTGGTGTCTGGTGGAAATGGAAGATTGACCCCTATACGATAGATGCCGTGCTGATTTATGCGCAGACGGGCCATGGCAGGCGCGCCAGCTTATACACGGATTATACATTTGCGGTGTGGGACGCCGCTGATGGCGTGCCTGAGCGTAAACTGGTGCCTTTCGCCAAAGCGTATTCCGGCTTAACCGATGCAGAAATGCGTGAAGTGGATGCGATTATTCGTAAAACCACGCTTGAAAAATTCGGGCCAGTGCGTAGTGTGACGCCCAGCATGGTGTTTGAACTGGGTTTTGAAGGCATTGCGTTAAGCTCGCGCCACAAAAGCGGCATCGCGGTGCGCTTTCCACGCATGCTGCGCTGGCGAAAAGATAAGCCAATCGCCGAGGCCGATACGCTGGCCAGCTTGCAGGACCTGCTGCCGCAAGCTTCACGTAACGCAAAAAATGCACTTGAACAAGATAGCCTATCCTCATGACGCAAAAAATATCGTCAGAGCTAGCGTTAAGCGAAACCATAGAGAGCGACCAGGCTTTTTCTACAAAAACGGAACAAATCTCTAAAAAATTTACGCTGAGCAAGGCCTGGTTTTTACAAAAAGGCTGGCAGCCGTTCCCGTTTCAACAAAAAGTATGGCAAGCCGTAGCGCAAGGCCAATCGGGCATGCTGCACGCCACCACCGGCGCGGGTAAAACCTATGCGGTTTGGATGGCCGCCATTGAACGTTTTACCAGTAAAAAACCGCTCATCGCAACGCCTGCCACAAAACGTAAACCACCGGCACAACAGCTCACCGTGTTGTGGATTACGCCCATGCGCGCATTGGCCGCCGATACCGAACGTGCATTAATAGCCCCCATTAATGAATTGAACCTGCAATGGAGTG
>JAZKEN010000007.1:20221-29655 GCA_040387035.1 Pseudomonadota bacterium
GATACCGAACGTGCATTAATAGCCCCCATTAATGAATTGAACCTGCAATGGAGTGTAGGTTTGCGCACCGGCGATACCAGCAGCGCTGAGCGCACTCGGCAGTCTAAACGACTACCCACGGCACTGATTACCACACCGGAGAGCCTGACCCTTTTATTAACGCGCCCAGATGCCGCACAAACGTTTTCCAGCCTGCAGATGGTGGTGGTGGATGAATGGCACGAATTAATCGGCAACAAGCGCGGCGTTCAGTTGCAATTGGCCCTGGCAAGACTGCGCCGCTGGCAACCGCAACTGATTACCTGGGGCTTGTCCGCCACACTGGGTAACTTGCAACATGCCATGGATGTACTGATTCCTGCCGCTGCTGACCCGATTTTAGTGCAGGGTAAACTGGCTAAAGATTTGCTGATCGATACCTTATTACCCCCCGGAATTGAGCGCTTCCCCTGGGCCGGGCATCTTGGTTTACGCATGCTGCCGCAGGTTGTCGAGCAGGTAGAATCCAGTGCAAGCAGCCTGATCTTTACTAACACGCGCTCCCAATGTGAAATATGGTATCAAGCCTTGCTGGAGGCACGGCCGGACTGGGCGGGGCTAATCGCCTTACATCATGGTTCGCTAGACAGGCATGTGCGCGAATGGGTTGAACTGGGTTTAAAAGAAGGCCGGCTCAAAGCGGTGGTGTGTACATCCAGCCTGGATTTAGGCGTAGACTTTTTACCGGTAGAACGTGTGTTGCAGATTGGTTCACCCAAAGGCATCGCGCGTTTGATGCAGCGTGCTGGCCGCTCTGGCCATGCGCCCGGCCGCGCGTCGCGCTTAACCATGGTGCCCACGCATAGCATGGAATTGATTGAGTCAATCGCCGCACAAGATGCCATTGCAGCCCGCAATATTGAACCGCGCGAATCGCCGCGCAAACCGCTGGACGTGCTGGTGCAGCATCTGGTGACCATTGCGCTGGGCGGCGGGTTTATTGCACAAGAATTATTGGCTGAGGTGCGCAGTTGTTATGCCTATCGCCAGTTAACCGATGAAGAATGGCAATGGGCATTGGCTTTTGTGCGCCATGGCGGCGAATCGCTGGCCGCGTATCCGGATTACCGCCGCGCTATTCCTGATGAGCACGGGGTTTGGCATGTGCCTGATGCGCAATTGGCCAGGCGGCATCGTATGAGTATTGGCACCATCGTCAGCGATTCCAGCATGGCGGTTAAATTCTGGAGTAAAGGCGCATCAGGGAAAAGTTTAGGTTCGGTAGAAGAAAATTTCATTGCCCGCCTGAAGCCGGGTGACCATTTTCTATTTGGGGGCAGGTTGTTAGAATTAGTGCGCGTGCACGAAATGACCGCGTTTGTGAGCAAAGCAACCGGCAAAAAAGCGGCAGTACCGCGCTGGAACGGTGGCCGGCTGCCGCTTTCCAGCGAGCTTGCCCATGCAATGGTGCTGCGTATGGATGCCGCTTCCCATGGCCAATTTAAAGGTGCGGAAATGCAGATGCTTAAGCCCTTGCTGCAGGTGCAATGCGATTGGTCGGCTTTGCCAACCAAGACTACGTTGCTGGCAGAATCGCTACATTCGCGCGAAGGCTGGCATTTATTTTTATACCCTTATGCCGGGCGTAGCGTGCATTTGGGTTTGGCAAGTTTGCTGGCCTGGCGAATCGGCAAGCATCAGCCTAATACCTTTTCAATCGCCGTCAACGATTACGGCCTAGAGCTGCTTTCTGCCACCGCGGTGGATTGGCAGCTTGGGTTAGATAAAGCAATTTTCAGTGAGGAACATTTATTAGAGGATGTGCTGGGTAGCCTGAATGCCAGCGAGCTGGCACAGCGCCGCTTTAGGGAGATTGCGCGTATTTCAGGGCTGGTTTTTTCCGGTTTTCCGGGCGCCAATAAAAGTGCCAAGCAAGTGCAGGCTTCGTCTGGATTGTTTTTTGAGGTATTCCAAAAGTATGACCCTAAAAATTTATTGCTAAGCCAAGCGCAAAATGAAGTGCTGCAACAAGAGCTGGATATGACGCGATTAACAGAAACCTTGCGCCATTTAGCGCAAAAACAATTGCAGCTGATGCACATCAAAAGGCCTACGCCGTTTGCTTTTCCGCTGTTGGTTGAGCGCTTTCGTGAAAGTAGCAGCTCGGAAAAACTGGCTGACCGCATCGCGCGCATGGTGGCCGATTTGGAAAAAGCGGCAGGGGCAGGCGCCTATCAGCCTGCAGAATCAGTGCTACAGCAAACGCAATTTAATGCACCGGAGCAGCCAATCAGAAAACGCGAACGTGAGCGTAAAACCGGCTTGCCCAAAAAAAGCCGGCCGCGTAGCCGAATTATTCCGCCAAGATTACGTCATGGCTTATAGTTGAATGGGTTAATTGAGTAACTAATACTGCATCAATGAAAACACAACATTCTTTAACCATTAACAAGCAGGAATTTATCGTGCTGGCAGACAAAGCACTGTATTGGCCGCAGCAAAAATCGCTACTGATTGCAGATGCGCATTTTGGCAAAGCCGCGGCTTATCGCGCTTTGGGCCAGCCTGTGCCGCAGGGCACTACCAGCCGCAACCTGCAAAGATTAGATGCCTTGTTAAAACAACATGCAGTCGAAAAAATAATCTTTTTGGGCGATTTTCTGCATGCGCCCAAGTCACATGCGTTTTCCACCCTTTCGGCCTTACGCAGCTGGCGGCTGGAAAATGCGCATATCCAATGTATCTTGATTCGCGGTAATCACGATCTACGCGCGGGTGACCCGCCAGCCGATTTGGATTTTAACGTAGTCACTGAGCCATACTTGGTGGATGGTTTTGCGTTGCAGCATATTCCTAAACCACATGCAACGCACCATGTGATTGCCGGTCATGTGCACCCTGTGTATCGCTTATTGGGAAAGGGCAGGCAAAGCATCAAATTGCCTTGCTGTTACCACACCCCGGATTTGACTTTGTTACCCTCATTTGGCGAATTTACAGGCGGCTACCTGGTTGAAAAAGATGAGCATAGCCAATTGTTTATATTAAATGGCGAGTGTGTTTGGCCCATTAAAACAGAGCCCTGGCAGGCAAATGATAAGATAAGTGACAATATTTAAGTTTAGGCAATGAGTATGTTAACAAGCTTTCCTGCATTAGCAGACCGATCAGCCCAGGTGCTTATTTTGGGCAGTATGCCCGGAATCGTTTCGCTTCAGGCCAGCCAATATTATGCGCATCCACGCAATAGCTTTTGGCCTATTATGGCGAGCATTTACGGGTTTGATGCACAAGCCGACTATGAAATCAAAGTGCAAAGAGTGCTGGTGAAGCACATAGCGATTTGGGATGTTTTGCAAAGCTGTGAGCGCTTAGGCAGCCTGGATAGCGCGATTGTGAACGGTTCCAGGGTAGCCAATGATTTTAGCCTGTTTTTTCAACAGCATCCGCAGATTAAGTGCATCTGTTTTAACGGCGCAGAGGCGGAAAAAAGTTTTAATCGTTTTGTGTTGCCGCACATGGATTTATCACATTTTAAGCTGGTGCGCTTACCCTCTACCAGCCCGGCAAACACACAAAGCTTTGCCCAAAAGCAGGCCGCATGGGCGCAGGTATTGACGGCTTTATAGATCGATTGCTTCAAATCTAGCCATTGATTATTTCACCCCCATTAGGGTGCAGCACTTGCCCTGACATGTAAGAAGAGTCGTCAGACGCCAGGAAAACATAGCAGGGCGCCACTTCGCTGGGCTGCCCAGCCCTGCCCATCGGCGTATTGGTGCCAAACTTTTTGGTTTCGGATGGGGTTAATGTAGAAACAATCAGCGGCGTCCAAATAGGGCCGGGCGCCACGGCATTGACATAAATGCCTTTTTTAATCAGTTGTTTGGACAATGAGCGTGTAAAAGTCACAATGGCGCCTTTGGTGGCAGAGTAATCCACCAAATGATCGCTGCCACGATAAGCGGTAACCGAAGCCGTGTTAATGATACTGCTGCCTTTTTTTAGGTACGGTAACGCCGCTTTAACCACATAAAACAGCGGGTAAACATTCACCGTGAACGTATCGATAAACTGGTCGGAATCAATTTCACTGAAGTCATCTTTTGAAGTATGTTCCGCTGCGTTGTTCACCAGCACATCCAGCTGGCCAAAGCGCTTAATTGTTTTAGCCACGATGGATTCACAAAACGCTTTGTCCCTTAAATCGCCCGCAATCAGCAAACACTCTGAGCCAGCTTGCTCAATCAATTGTTTGGTTTTTTCAGCATCTTCATGTTCATCCAGGTATTGAATCGCCAAATAAGCGCCTTCCATGGCGAATGCCAACGCCACTGCACGGCCAATGCCACTATCGCCACCTGTGATCAAGGCCACTTTCTGATCCAGTTTTTGGCTTGCACGGTAATCTTTGCTAATAAATTCGGGTTGCGGATTCATTTTACTTTCAAGACCGGGCTTGCGGCTTTGCGTTTGTGCCGGGTTAAATTTTTTCTGTGTACCTTTTTTCATGTTTGCTCCTTAATAGGATTCGATACTGCTTATTTGCGTTTTTGCAAACTTTTGGCCAGCAATTCAGTCAGGTCGATCACGTTCGATTCAGCCGTGTCGCTTGGCTCATCTTCCATTGAAGTAACGATTTTACCTTCGCCCGCTTTTACCTTTTTATCCACCAATTTATGGATGGACTGGGTAAAATTATCTTTATAATCATCAGGTTTCCACGAATTTGTGAGTTCATTAATCAGCTGCTTCGCCATTTTTAACTCGGTTTCCTTCAAGTCTTTTTTGCCATTTTCGGGCAGCTTGATGTCTTGTGCCGAACGTATTTCACTTGCCCAGCGAATGGTGTTGAGCATCAGGCCATTTTCCATCGGGATCAAGGCAGCCAAATGCTCTTTGGTGTGCAGCACAACGCGCGCAATGCCAATAACCTCTGTCTGCTTCATGGCCTCACGCAACAGTGCGTAAACCTTTTCGGCCTTTGCAGCCGGCTCTAGGAAATAAGGCTGTTCCAATAGATTGAAATTGATTTCGCTGGCTTTAACAAACGACTCAATTTCAATGGTTTGTGTGGTTTTGGGGTAGGCAGCTTTGATTTCCTCATCGCTTAATACAATGTATTCGCCATTTTCCTGCTTGATACCTTTTACGATATGCTCTTTTTCGATTTCTTTACCGGTCACCTTATTGATGCGTTTATAGCCCACCGGGTCCATTGAGCGCTTATCCAGCCAATCAAAATCCACGCTGATATCCTGGGCGGCAGGGTATAAAGTAACCGGCACATGAACCAACCCAAAGCTGATGGCACCTTTCCAAATGGCGTGAGGCATATTTTTTTCCAATCTTTCTAAATCAGTTAATGAGTTAACAAGCTCATTGCCCGGCTTAAATCAACCGCTGAAGCGGCATATGTCTGCCAGGCATCGTTACCCTTATCTAAACGCGTGTGCGCATTAGCAACCGTCCAGTGGTCGCTACTTTTTAATGCGGGTAATTCTTGCCAATCTACCGGCACGGAGATACCCATGCCGGCACGCGCGCGGGCCGACCAGGCACAAACCGTGGTGGCGTCTTCATCGTTACGCAGGTAATCGATAAAAATTTTGCCAATGCGGTTTCTGGGACCGCTTTTCGCCACAAACCTGGCAGGAATCGTTTTGCTCATATGGTTCACAATGGCTTGCGAAAAGGTTTTAACCGTATCCCAATCGTGTATTGCCTGAATAGGCACCACCACGTGCAAACCTTTGCCGCCGCTGGTTTTTAGAAATGCCGGTAAATCCAATTGCGTTAAAAATGCCTGCATCAGCTGCGCGGCTTCCTGCACTTTTTGCCATGGCACATCTTCACCAGGGTCCAAGTCAAAAATCATGCGGTCAGGTTTGTCTAATGACAGATTGCCGTTGTGGGTATGAAACTCAATCACATTCCATTGGGCAGAATAGGCGATGCCCTGTTTTTTGGATATTTCAATCAAAGCCGGTTTTTCATTAGCCTGTTCAATTTTTTTTACGCCGGACAGGCTTTTATTATTGGCATGTTTTTGAAAGAACAATTCACCGTTAATGCCGTCTGGCGCCCTTAAAAACGAAACTGGCCGGTGTTGTAAGTGCGGCATCATTAAGTCACCCACCAGCTCGTAGTAGCGCACCAACTCTAATTTGGTGATGCCGCTTTGTGCATCGATTATTCTTTCGGGATGAGAAACCGACAGGCTTTTATGCGGCTTGAGAGTGGTTTTTTCGGCTTTCATATCTGCACTCACCAGCGCTTCGGGTTTCTCTCTTACAATTGTTTCAGGCTGTTTGTCTGTCCTTAACCCTTTAAAAACGCCATGCCTGATATGGCCGCTTTTTGTCCATTCAGCAAACTCCACTTCGGCAATAAGATCAGGTTTTACCCAGGTAATATTGCTTGGCGCAGCAATCGCATGCGACAGCGGGTTGCCAAGAATGGTGATGGCATCTAATTTTTGCTTGATAGCAGCCAGTGATTTTTGATTAAAACCCGTACCTACATTGCCGACATGAATAAGCTTGCCAGCGTCAAATACCGCCAGTATCAAGGCGCCAAAGTGCGCACGCATACCATTGGGCGCGGTATAGCCGACAATGATGAATTCCTGCCTGTGGCTACATTTAAGTTTTAGCCAATTATCCGTTCGGCTGCAAACGTAAGGTGCATCTTTACGCTTTAAAATAATGCCTTCCAAACCAAGATTGCAGGCTGACTTGAGTAAATCCTGCGCTGGCGCTGTGAAATACTGGCTTAGGCGAATACAAGGCACATCTTTATCGGTAAACAGGCTTTGTAATACCGTGCGCCTGTTGATAAGAGGCAGGGCGCGCAAATCTAAGCCATCAAAATAAACGACATCAAACACATAAAACACAATGGATTCGGGTTTGCTTGCTTGATCGTTTTCAAACCATGTTTGCAAAGCGCCAAAATCGGGTATGCCTTGTGCATTATTCACCACGATTTCGCCGTCATACCAGCCAGCGGGCCAGTTCAGTTTTGCGGCTTCTTGCTGTAAAAACAATAGTTTATGCGTCCAATCATTGCCATTGCGGGTAAAGAGCTTAATTTCACCCTGATCGATCCGCATCAACACCCGGTAGCCATCAAATTTAACTTCTGCCAGCCAGCGATGCGCTTCCGCTGGCGCTTTGTCGGCTAAGGTAGCCAGCTGCGGTTTTAAGTGGCCAGGTAGGTCTGCTTTCAGCGCTTTGTTTAAAATGGCGCTAACAGAAGCTGTTGAGGTTTCAATAGTCAGGCCTTCATCATTGCCGGCCTTTGCGCTGATAGGTGCAGGCGGAAAAGGGTAGCTATTGACACTGTCAGGATAAGAATCAACTACGCTAAATTCTTCATTCGATTTAGCTAGTGAATCTTTTTCTTTAATTAATAGCCAGGCTTGCTGCGGGCTATCATTTTTATTTTTAATGCGCACTAAAACCCATTTGCCATGTAGTTTTAGCCCGAATAATTCAAACTTCAAATTGCCTTTAGAGTAGTCAGCGTCTGCATCATTTAAAGGCACCCAATAACCTTTATCCCAAATAATGACTTTGCCGGCGCCATACTGCTTGGCGGGGATAGTGCCTTCAAAACTTGAATAGGCGATAGGGTGGTCTTCTACATGCACCGCCATGCGCTTAATGCCAGGGTCATAACTGGGGCCTTTGGGGATGGCCCAACTTTTCATCACACCATTTAATTCCAGCCTAAAATCATAATGCAAACTGCTGGCCCAATGTTTCTGGATAACAAATTGCCGCACAGCCATCGATTTTCCGCCATTTTCAGGCTCAGGCGTAATCGAAAAATTTCTTTTAGCATGATAAGTTTGTAAAGATTTAATTGAATCCATTACTTTTCAAACCTAAAATTTGCAATTTACACAAGATAGATAAATAGTAGCGGACGTTTTAATTTGGCGCTGTTAACTGGCGCACACAGTCAGTAATTGATTAGGGTTTTTGCATCATCAACCCGTCATTTTCATTTACGAGTATTCAATCCCCACCTTATGTTTAAGAGCATTAGCTTAAATACAAACCGCCGCTAGATTGCGGCGGTTAGCAAGAGATGCAACGCAAAAATGGTTAATATAGATCCATCATTTGTTGCACTGGATATTGACCTCATCAAAAAACATTTATACCTTAAGAATACTTTTCAGAAAGCTGCAATTTACGTTCCGCCATTAAAACGCCGAGTTCCGTCATATCCAATTTAGAGCTTTTGGCTTCTGGAAACATTTCGCCTTCTTCCTCTTTAACGTGGTGTTTTACATATTCGCTTAATACTTTGATTTTGGCGTCAAACATATCGCCGTTTGGCTCTACACCTTTGACTTCGCTAATCAAATTTTTAAGGGTTTTATGTTCAATCGTGGCTTCAGGCACCAGTTCATGGTCTTTCAATGCCGTTTGCACGGCCGGATAAAATATTTCTTCTTCAATTTGCGCATGAATGGTTAATTCTTTGCAAATTTCTTCCACTAATTGCTTTTTCTTTGCTACTGAGCTGGTGATCTCATAATCAGAAAACAATGACGCCACTAATTTGTGGTCTGCCTTTAGCATGGCGGTAGCGTCCTGCTTGGTACTGGATTTATGGGTAGTTGTTTTGCCGGTAGATAACATGTTCATTCTCCAAAGTTAGGTAAATCAAGTTACTAATAACGGTTAAGTAAATAGTGCGATTAAAATAATGATTGGGATTGGAATTCCAATAAACCAAAGTAGTAGTGAACGCATATAAGCTCCTAGTAATAAAGTTAAATCGGGTGGGGTTTAAGCACTCATGCGAATAAGTGGTGAATTTGTTTGCTTATAAATCGGCTTGGTCGTCACGCCACCTGCCGCCCAAGGTTGCTGCAAAACTTGCGCTAAATGCGCCCAAGAGCAAGAAAACAAAAAACCATAAAGCGGTATTTGCTGCAACAACACGCGCTTTTTCAGTGGCCACTTTAGCTTCAGCTATTTTTTCTTGCATCGCCGCAAAAGCTTTGCTTACACGTAAATTGGCTTCCGCTTGTGTGCTACCAGTTTGTTGTGCGATCAGGTAGGAAACGTATTGCAAATCCTTTGGCGGCAAGGTATCGGCGTTTGAGTTGTGGGCAAAAATGCTCACTACCTGCGCAATACTTGATGAATTGTTGTCAGCTGAAAGCGCGTTAGCCGAATAAGTACTAACAGGATTTAAGGTATCAGGATCAGGGTTGCCATTTGCTGCAGCATCATTATTGTTGAGGCTATTTGGGTCTGAAACCGGCTTGTTGTAAGCGCTTTCATCCCTAAACAAATCGCTTGCCAGGTAGTTAACAAAATTACTTTGCAGGGATGAAGTATTGTTGCCATCGGACGCGTCCTTGCCAGTGGCGCTTGCCAAAGCGGTTGCTGCAGCACCGCCAATCATATCGCCACCTGTTTTAGCCGTGG
>JAZKEN010000007.1:29755-44406 GCA_040387035.1 Pseudomonadota bacterium
CCAAAACCGAGGATAACCAATACTAAAGATAAAGCAGAGGCGGCAACACTGCCGGCAATGATGGCACTCCAGGAAACTGCTGAAACATTGTTTAGATTTGCATCATTTAACTTTTTACCATTACGTAGCGCAAAATTTTCCTGTGTGGAATCCGCATTAAAATTTCTACTGTAATCAGTTTCTAGAGCATTCATTTTCATTCTCCCAAAGTGAAATGAAAATTTATCATGTGCTAAGCGGCAGCCTCCGTCTGTTACCGCACATTTTCTGCACTTAACTCACTTAACCCATTTAACTCACTTAACCCAGCCCTTAATCATCAATTAACTTTGCGCTGTTTATACCCAACTGGCTGTTTGCATGCGCAATTGTTATATAATGATTGCCGCTAGATTAATAGCCATTCAGGCTAGTAGTCACCCATTAAATTCTGGTTAAGATTTTAGAAAGTTTAGTTATGTTAGATTCGATTCGTAATCACACGCAAGGCTGGTTGGCAAAAGTTATTTTGGCTTTAATCACGATTCCATTTGCACTATTTGGTATTGACTCATACTTTAACGATGCCGGCAGCAATGTGGCAATTGCCAAAGTAAATGGCGATAAAATTTCCATTCAGGAATACAGCAATGCCATCGACAACGTGCGTAATCGTTTACAGTCAGAAGGCCAAAAAGTAGATGCTGCCATGTTGGAAAGCCCGGAGCTAAAGCAATCGGTGCTGGATGGCTTGATTACGCGCCGTTTGGTTAACGAAGAGATTCAAAAGTCTAAATTTAAAATCAGTGATGAACAGCTGAGCACTTATATTTTAGGCATGCCAGAGTTCCAGCAGGATGGTAAATTCTCTGAAGATATTTACCAAAAAACACTCGCGCAGAATAAATTAACCGTAAGTAAATTTGAAAACGACAGGCGTAATGAATTGCTTACGCAGCAAGCGCGTGAAGGCTTGAGCTTGCTAGTTTCGGTGCCAAAAGGCGTAGCCGAACACGCCTTGAAATTTGCCTTCCAACAACGTGATGTCAGTTTTGCAGAAATCAAAACGGCACAATTTGTATCGCAAGTTAATATCACGCCTGAACAAGTAAAAGCTTATTACGACCAACATAAAGACAAATTCAAGGTGCCAGAGCAAGTTAAGCTGGAGTTTGCCTTGCTATCCGCGGCTGGTTTGGTCGCGCAGATGCAAGTGACAGACGCAGAGGTAAAACAGTTTTATGATGAAAATGCGGCTAAATTCCAAGGCGATGAGCAACGTCAAGCCAGCCATATTTTGATCGGCTTTGGTGTAACCGCAACGCCTGAAGAAAAAGCCGCTGCAAAGGATAAAGCGGCCGATATTTTGCTGCAGTTGAAAAAAGACCCGTCACGTTTTGAAGAGTTGGCAATCAAGAATTCGCAAGATCCCGGATCTGCCACAAAAGGCGGTGATCTAGGCAGCTTTGGTCGCGGCGCGATGGTAAAGCCATTTGAAGACACCGTATTTGCCATGAAAGTCAATCAAATCAGTGATTTGGTTGAATCCGAGTTTGGTTATCACATCATTAAATTAAACGGCATTACAGGGCAATCTTCTTCTTTCGATAGCATGAAGCCACAGATTAAAGGTGAACTACTGTTTCAAAAAGCACAGGCTAAATATGCAGAACTGGCCGATGATTTTAGCAATACCGTTTATGAACAATCCGGCAGCCTGAAACCGGCAGCTGAAAAGTTTGGTTTGCAAGTGCAAACCGGCCCTTGGATGAGTCGTGAAGAGGGTGCCAAGTTTTTCAAGAATGACAAGTTGATGAGCCTGGTGTTTTCAGATGATGTATTGAAAGAAAAGCGCAATTCTGAAGCCGTAGAAGTATCGCCCAATAATCTGGTGTCAGCGCGAGTGCTGGAATATAAGCCTGCTGCGCCGCGTAGTTTTGATGAGGTTAAGGGTGGCATCGAAGCTTTATTGAAACTTGAACAAGCTTCTAAGATGACGGCTGAAAAGGGTTTGGCTACTTTGGCCAAACTTAAATCGGGTAGTGCTGCTGCTGACTTAGACTGGATTCCGCCAGTAACGGTTGACCGTAAAAATGCACAAGGCTTAACAGAGTTGGTGATGAAGCAGGCGTTTAAAATTGATGCCAGTAAATTGCCGGCTTATGCGGGTTATATGGATGGCAATAAGGCTTACACCATTGTACAAGTGAGCCGTGTCGATAACGCGATAAACGCAGACGCGAAACAAACGGCTAATGCAGAGTTTGAAGCCGCAGTGGCTGCAGAGTATATGAGCGCTTATGGAAAATCGCTAAAAGCAAAAGGCGATGTAGTAGTGAATCGCAAATTACTGGAAACCAATCTGGATAATTAATACTGATTGCTTCTGAAATAAAAAAAGCCGATATTAAAATATCGGCTTTTTGTTTTGGTGCTTTTAAATGCGCTACTTAATCGATTTGGCCAGCCGCGGTGATATTCATACCGCCATCCACATAAGTGATCTCGCCGGTAATGCCAGACGCTAAATCACTGCACAGGAATGCGGCTGTGTTGCCCACCTCTTCGATGGTGACATTACGGCGTAATGCCGCGTGGCGCTCATTGAAGCCAATCATCTTGTCGAAATCGGCAATGCCTGACGCCGCTAAGGTTTTAATAGGGCCTGCAGACACCGCATTGACACGAATGCCACGCGGGCCCAGGCTTTGTGCTAGATAGCGCACGTTAGCCTCTAAGCTGGCTTTAGCCACGCCCATCACATTGTAGTTTGGCATGGTACGCTCTGCGCCCAAGTAGCTTAATGTCAGCAAGCTGCCATTACGGCCTTGCATCATCGGGTAAGCGGCTTTGGCCAATGCTGAAAAACTGTATGAACTGATATCGTGGGCGATGCGGAAGTATTCACGGTTCACCGCATCTAAATAGTCGCCGTCTAATGCCACTTTTGGCACAAAGGCTAATGAGTGCACAACGCTATCCAGGCCATCCCAATGTTTGGCAAGCGCAGGAAAGAGGGCGTCAATCTGCGCATCTTCGGCTACATCACAGGGCAGCACAATTTTAGAATCGAAATCAGCCGCCAGGCCCGCTACGCGGTCTGCATGTTTTTCCAACTGATAGGTAAAGGCCAGTTCTGCACCTTCACGCTTCATCGCAGCGGCAATGCCGTAAGCGATGGAACGATTACTAAGTAGACCTGCGATTAATACTTTTTTTCCGGCTAAAAATCCCATAACGAATCCTGATAAATGATGATGTATTTCAAATGACTATTTAAGCGAATTATTCGTGCTGTTTATTAAACTCGCTATTTATTATTCGATCTAGGGTCTAGCGCGTCGCGCAGACCTTCCCCTAGCAAATTATACCCCAACACCGTAATTAAAATGGCAAGACCCGGGAATAGCGATAACCACCAGGCGAATTGGATATATTCTTTTCCATCGGTAAGGATATTGCCCCATGAGGCCTGCGGTGCTTGTACGCCTAAACCTAAAAAGCTTAAGCCGGATTCCATTAGCACAGCGCCTGCGACACCTAACACGGCGCTGACGATGATGGGTGTCAGGCTATTGGGTAACAGATGTGTAAAAATCAAGCGCGCATCTTTAGCGCCTAATGTGCGCGATGCCAGCACAAATTCGCGACCACTTAGGCTCAGGAATTCAGCACGCACCAAGCGCGTGACACCCATCCAGGACGTTAACCCGATCACAATCATGATATTCCAGATGGATGGCGTTAAAAAAGCGATAACGGCTAATATCAGGAAAAAACTGGGGATGGACAGCATCACATCCACCAGGCGCATGATAAAGGTATCGACCCAGCCACGATAGTAGCCAGAGATAGCGCCCAAAACGATGCCGATAGCGGTGGCGATACCGACCGCAACCAGGCCCACCAGCAGCGATATGCGGCCGCCATGCAGCATGCGGCTCAGCACATCACGGCCAAGGCCGTCCGTGCCCATCCAGTGCTGCCAGGATGGCCCAAGCAGGATAGCTTTCACGTCGATATCGTTCGGGTCATAAGGCGAAATAAAGGGTGCCAGCATGGCCAGGATAAACACGCTGACGATGATGATAAAGCCGACCATTGCCAGCGGATTGGAGAGGGCTCTTTTGAACAGGGCTTTATTCATCGGCTATTTCCTCACCACACCGCGGCGTACGCGCGGATCGGCCCAGGCGTAAGCCAGGTCAGCCAGTAAATTGCCAATCAGTGTCAGTGCAGAGCCAATGGTCAGTATGCCCATAATCACCGGAAAATCGCGCATCAGCACGCTATCAAAAAATAATTTACCCATGCCGGGTATGGCGAAGATTGTTTCTGCAATCACTGAGCCACCAATCAGGCCAGGAATGGATAAACCGATAATGGTGATAAGCGGCAGCAGGGCGTTACGCAGTGCATGCGTATACACCACTTTATGCTCGCTTAAGCCTTTGGCGCGCGCGGTGGTGATGTAATCCTGGTGGAATACATCCAGCATGCCGTTTTTAACAAATAGCGTAATACCAGCCAAACCAGTTACAGATGGGATGATGACAGGCAAAATAAGGTGGCTGATGCTGTCCTTTACCTTTGACCAGGTATCCATTGATTCGTAATTGATGCTATGCAAACCGGAAATGGGCAGCCAGTTATTCATCACGCCCAGCCAGTACATGAGCAGCAATGACAACCAGAAGCCTGGAATCGAAAAGCCGATAAAATTAAATAGCGTAATGGATTTATCCTGCCATAGCGTGTACTTGCGCGCGGCGATAATGCCTAAAGGTATGGCTAGGGTCAGGGTGATAATCAAGCCCAGGATATTGATCATCAAGGTAATCGGCAAGGCCTCTTGAATCATGCCTTTGGTGACATTGCCGTCTTTATCCGTGGTTTGCCAGAATACGGGTTTTTGGTGCGATGCAAACGAGTTGCCGAAATCCAGCGTGCCCATTCGTTTAAGCCATAAGCCATACTGCACGATGACAGGTTTATCCAGGTTGTATAGCTCACGCAGTTTTTGGCGTGACTCTTCAGATGCTTTCGGGTTAAATGCCGCCTCGTTATTGGTAATGTCGCCAGGCGCCAAGTGCATGATAAAGAATGAAATAAGGCTGATACCGATCAGCAGGGGTATCATCCACAACACGCGTTTAACTAAATATTTCAGCATAATTTTTTAATTGATTGCCTGTTATTTTTCAGCGATTTCATTACGGCCCGTTTCAACGCGTCGTAACGGCTGCGGGATATACCATTGTTCTGAATTGTAACCGATACCGGCGGGCGGCGCGGGCGAGCTTATACCTTTGACGCGTTTATGGATAGCGGTAAGGCCGTAGCCCGCTGATAAATACACAATCGGGCTGTCTTCTAACAACACTTTTGCAAACTCATGATAAACCTTCATGCGCTTTTCCGGGTTCAATTCCAGGCGGCCCTGTTCTAATAATGCGTCGATTTTAGGGTTGTTGTAATTGATAAAATTGAATTGACCAGGCTGGTTCTGGCTGGAATGCCAGATACTGAACTGGTCAGGATCCAAACCCAAACCCCAGCCAAGTACCACAACATCAAAATCACCGGTCTTGATAAAGCGGCTGATAAAACTTGCCCATTCAATCGCGCGAATTTGCACATCGATGCCCACGTCTTTTAGCCTGCGCTGTATCAGCACGGCCGATTTTTCGCGTTCTTTATTTTGATTGGTGATGATTTCAAAGGCAAACGGCTTGCCGTCACGTTCCAAAATGCCATCACCATCAGAATCGGCAAAACCCGCCTCTTTTAATAAGGCTTTTGCTTTCGCTACATCATAAGGGTAGGGCTTAAGGTCGGGGTTGCTCCAGCGTGTGCCTGGCTTATAGGGTGATGCGATATTAATACCCAATCCTAAATACACACCATCAATAATCTCTTGCTTATCAATGGCATAGTTGATGGCTTTGCGTACGCGCACATCATCAAAGGGCTTGTGTTTAAGGTTAAACCCAAGATAGGTATAGCTATTGCCAAGCTCTTTGTACAAAGCCAGTTTTTTCTGCAACTCTGGTCGCGCCGGAATAATGCGTGAGTACTTGATAGGGTCCAAGCCCATGCTGTCGATATTATCCGCCATCAATTCCAGGAACTGTGCCGAGTTGTCGGGAATAATACGCGTCACCAGTTTATCGATATTGGCTGGGCCTAATACGGACAAGGCATTGCGTGATAGTTTGAGGTTTTCGCCATGCGTCCAGCTATCCAATTTGTAATAATGGCTGCCAATCGGGTTGCGTGCAAAAGCGGTGGTGTGTATATCCTGTTTTTCTAATAAGTGTTTAGGTAATATTTGCAACCCGGACCATGAATCCAAAGCCGGCGCATAGGCTTGATCGTAGCTTACAATGAATGTATTGGCATCAGGTGCCTCAGCATTTTTGACCAATTGATAGTCTGAAGCGTAAGGGCTGCGGGTTTTTTCATCAATCACCAGCTTCCAGGTAAAAAGAACATCTTGGCTGGTCAGAGGCTTGCCATCCGCCCATTTCAGGTTGGGTTTTAGCTTGAAAGTAATTGTTTTTTGGTCAGCTGAAATCAGCCAGCTTTCGGCCAGTTCGCCTTCTAAATCCAGGTTTTTATCGTACTTGAGGAGCTTGTTGAAAATGTTGCCTGAGATGGCAGCAGCAGCAGATTCGCCTGCCACCATATAGATTAAGCCTGATGGTTCACCAATGGTAGCGTCAATTAAAGTGCCGCCCGTTTGGCTGGGATAAATTTTATTGTAATCGGTGGTGTCTAGCGTTGGTTTTCCGCAGGAGGCGATAAAAATGGCACAGAAAACGCTTAGTGAGGACTTTAGTAAAAATGCATTCAATTTATTCATTATTCTATAAAGTTTTTACTAAAGATTAAATTTTACAATCAAAAATAACGATATAAATGCATCCTATGTCAATTCCCGCTTACCTTGCAATGCATTTACCTGATACGTATGCTAGAACGCGCTTTAATGCTTCTGGATTTCGTTTTTTTACTTTTAATACGATGCTTAACCGTAATTTTTTTAGTGCCCGATTGTTTCGTTTTAGCTACGGCCACAGAGTTGCTTAACTTGATGGTTTGGCCCACTTTTAACTTACTGGTTTTTAAACCATTCATTTTCATTATTGATTGGCTGCTAATGTCGTATTTATCGGCCAGTGAGTGCAGCGTGTCGCCACGTTTCACTTTGTGTGAGAGAGATGCCGATAATTTAGGTTCACTTTTTTGCTCTGAATCATCATCGATAAGGCTATTTTTTTCAAGCTCCGCCACATCAATCGATTCTTCAAGAATTAATCCGCCGTTGTCAGCATTCGATTTATCGGTATAGCTGGCAGGAACCAATATAGGTTGGGCTAAGCGCACTTTTTTAGAAGAAGATAATCCATTGACGCTACGCAACTGGGCGACATTGATGCCAAATTTTTGCGCAATATTATCCATGCGCTCACCGCGTTTGGCATTGTATGTTTGCCAGTTGGTCAGTGGTTTGTCGTAGTTGGCAAGATTGGTTACAAAACGCTCAGCCGCCCAAACTGGCAACAGCAGCTGGTGTTTATCATTGGTAGACGTAATAACTGGGCGGTTATAGCTTGGGTTTAGCGAGCTAAATTCATCAAATGAAATTTCAGCAAGTTGAGCGGCCAACTGAGCATCAATCTGCTTTGGTGTGGTTACGCGGGCAAAATAGGCACGGTTGGGAATGGGGTTGATTTTTAAGCCAAAGCGTTCAGGATGCGTAACGATGTTTTTAATCGCCTGCAGTTTCGGTACATAGTTACGCGTTTCCGGCGGTAAACTCAGGCTTTCATAATCGGTAGGCAGGCCTTTGCTACGGTTTTTATTAATCGCGCGCTGTACCGTACCTTCGCCCGCATTGTAAGCGGCCAAAGCCAAGTCCCAGGTACCAAACATACCATGCAGTTTTTGCAGGTAAGTCAATGCTGCGCTGGTTGCTGCGGTAACATCGCGGCGATTATCTACCCACCAGTTTTGCTGCAAACCGAAATTTCTACCGGTAGAGGGAATGAATTGCCAGATACCCGATGCGGCACTGCGCGAATAGGCTTGCGGATTAAAGGCGCTTTCAATCATTGGCAACAGCGCGATTTCAGTGGGCATGCCACGTTTTTCAACTTCTTCTACAATATGAAATAAGTATTTCTGGCTACGATCCAGCATGCGTTTCAGGTAATCCGGGCGTGAAGCATACCAAGTTTCGTGATTGGTGGTGTATTGCGATTTAACGTTAGGAATAGCATAGCCGCTTTTGATGCGTGACCATAAATCATCGCCTGAACCGGCGCTAGCGTCATCTTGATAACTCAGTTGCTCGGCGTTATCGGTTTCTACATCACTTAGGAAATCCTGTACCGGATCGCCTACCAGGTCACTATCAACGGTATCAGAGATCACTTCAATTTCAACGCCTGATACATTGGTATCAGCCAGTAGCTGGGTTGAAAAAACCAAACTGGCACTGATTAAAATCCAGTGCAGCAGTTTGTTAAATTGAGAACATTGTATTGCGTTAACCTGCATTAATGGTGTTTATCCCTATATTGATTGGGGTTTGCCGCATTTATTGATGCGATAAAGCGTTCTGTATGGTAGCCATCGCTAAAGTATTAGTCAAGTAAAAGTTCTACATGATTATTAATACATATGTTCATGATTAATAATGATTTCTTAATGCTCTTATCGCCGTAAAAACGGATAATTCCTGATCGTTAACGGCTTGTGAGTTTTTACGGATTTCAGTTTGCAGACAGCGTAAAAAGGGGTTGGTGGCCAATTCTAATTCAATTGTCGTTGGTAAAGTGGGCAATTGTTGCTGGCGTAAATGCTGCACCTCAATTTGCCGATCAAGCAGTGCAGCATTGTTTGGCTCTAAAGTCAGTGCAAAAGCGACATTCTTGGCGGTATATTCATGCGTACAAAACACTTTTGTGGCGGGATTGAGTTGCTTCAGGCGGTTAAGCGACTGCAGCATTTGTGCCGGCGTACCTTCGAATAGGCGTCCACAGCCCGCGCTAAACAAGGTGTCGCCACAAAATAAGTAATCATCGTTATAAAAAGCAATATGGCCAAGCGTATGACCCGGCAACCACAGTACAGCTAACTCCAGATCGAATTCCGGCAGGCTAATCAGCGCATTTTCGCCAACGGCCGTATGCTTGAATGCATACGCTTCATATTGCGGCGCATATACAGTAACCTCCTGGTATTCAAGCAACTGAGGTACGCCGCCGATATGGTCAGCATGGTGGTGGGTAATTAATATTGCGCTTAAGCTTAAATGGTTTTTTTGTAAAAAATCAATAACTGGCAACGCATCGCCCGGGTCAATCACTACAGCATGGCTTTGATTATGCAAAAGCCATATATAATTATCGTCAAAAGCGGGTATTGGGATGATATGCAGCATACTTTGGTTTAATGAAGCCATTAAAATTTAATCTCAATACTTGGCGTGATGGTCGATTTTGTCAATACATTTAGTGTAACAATACAACCATGCAACTAGCGCAACAAAATTCTTGGTTAAACACTACCCTGGGGCAATATTTGCTGCAGCGTGAGCAAGAAATGTATGACGTGGTGGTGGGGGATATTTTTGGCTTCAACGCCGTGCAATTGGGTTTGCCGCAAATAGATACCTTGAGAAACTCACGCATGCCGCATATTTTGCATGTGGGCAATAATGCCGGAGAGGTGCTGTGCGAGAGCGATTATTTGCCGTTTAGCGAAAGCTGTATCGATTTGATCTGCTTGCCGCATGTATTGGAGTTTAGTGAAAACCCGCATCAAACCTTGCGCGAGGCGGAACGTATCTTGGTACCGGAAGGGCATCTGGTCTTAACCGGATTCAATCCCATCAGTGCCTGGGGTGTTAAACAAGTATTAAGCCAGGATAAAAGTTACCCTTGGCATGGACATTTTTTCATGCTATCGCGCATTAAGGATTGGCTGGCTTTATTGGGCCTGGAATATGTAAGTGGGCAAATGCATTGCTATGAACCGCCGATTAATAACCCGCAATGGTTAAATCGCTTTGCCGTGATGGATAAACTTGGAAGTCGCTGGTGGCCCATGATGGGTGGTGTCTATTTTATCGTCGCCAAAAAACGCGTGGTCAATATGCATCTTTTAAAACCTAATTGGAAGAAAAATTCGTTAAAATCGCGCTTGGTGGTAACAAGCCCACAAAGAACCAAGCCAAACCAGCAACAAAATATTCAACAAAAAACAGAAAAGAAACAGTCTTGAACCTTAATCCTTTTAAATCATGTCACATTTAGTCGAAATATATGCAGATGGTGCTTGCAAAGGCAATCCCGGTCCTGGCGGTTGGGGTGCCTGGTTGATTTGCGAAGGCAAAGAAAAAACCTTGAGCGGGGGCGAGTCGCTGACCACCAATAATCGTATGGAAATGACCGCGGTGATTCGTGCATTGGAAGCATTGAAAAAACCCAGTACAGTAAAAATCTATACCGATTCTTCCTATGTACAAAAAGGCATATCAGAATGGATTATTGGCTGGAAAGCGCGCAACTGGCGCACCGCCGATAAAAAACCCGTCAAAAATGAAGATTTATGGAAAACGCTGGATAACCTGGCGAAACAGCATCAAATTGAGTGGATTTGGGTAAAAGGCCATGCAGGCAATGTTGGTAACGAGCGTGCCGATGCGCTGGCCAATGAAGGTGTTGCAGCATTTTTATAATCATAGGTTAAGCATGCGCCAAATATTTTTAGATACTGAAACCACCGGGCTTTACCACGCACAAGGGCATCGCATTATCGAGATTGCGGCGGTGGAGATGATCAATCGCCGCCCCAGTAATAATCATTTCCATGTTTATTTAAATCCGCAGCGCGAAATTGACCCGGCAGCACAAGAAGTGCATGGTATTTCACTGGAGTTTTTGCAGGACAAGCCATTATTCAACGCGATTGCGCAGGATTTGATCGCGTTTATCAGTGGCTCTGAATTGATTATCCACAATGCACCATTCGATGTGGGCTTTTTGAACAGTGAGCTTGGTCATATTGGACTACAGCCAATAGAAAGCTTTTGCGATAAAATAACCGATACGCTTAGAATGGCAAAAGATTCTCGCCCCGGGCAGCGCAATAACCTGGATGCTTTATGCCGTCACTTTGGCATTGATAACTCTAGGCGTACCTTGCACGGCGCCTTGTTGGACGCGGAATTGCTGGCTGATGTGTATATGGCCATGACGCGTGGGCAAGATAGCTTGATGATGGATTTAGCTCAATCTCAACCAGTGATGCAAGTGCAAATGCATCAGGGTCAGCACAATAAGGTAAAAGTTCTAAAAGCAGACGAATTTGAATTGACAGCGCACCAGGACTATTTAAATAGCTTGGTGAAGTCGGGCGCAAAACAGTGGTAGTGCCTGCAAGTATTGGCCATTAACAATAATTAACACACATTTAATATAGGTTTTAATCACATGAAAAATTGCATCATTGTTACAGGCGGCGCAGGATTTATTGGCAGTAATTTCGTTTTAAACTGGGTAAAAGGCGGTTTTGGTGAGTGCGTTACTTTAGATAAACTGACTTATGCGGGTAATCTAGCCAATCTGGCCGATATTCAGGAGCATTCGGAACATATCTTTGTGCACGGCGATATTGGCGATAGAACCATCGTTGACGCTTTACTTAAACAATATCAACCGCGCGCGATCGTGAATTTTGCAGCGGAAAGCCATGTCGACCGCTCTATTCATGCGCCTGGTGAGTTTATTCAAACCAATATCGTGGGTACTTTTAATTTACTGGAAGCGGCGCGTGCTTATTGGAACGATTTACACGAAAACGACAAGGCACATTTTAGGTTTTTGCATGTATCGACCGATGAAGTATATGGTTCACTAAGCGCCACAGATCCTGCGTTTAAAGAAACCAATCCGTACGAACCCAATAGCCCTTATTCAGCTTCCAAAGCGGCTTCTGACCATTTGGTGCGTGCGTATCACCATACCTACGGCATGCCGATGCTCACCACAAATTGCTCTAACAATTATGGCCCGTATCACTTCCCTGAAAAGCTGATTCCACTGGTGATTCATCATGCCTTAAACGGTAAGCCACTGCCGATCTACGGCAACGGCAGCAATGTGCGCGATTGGCTGTATGTAGAAGATCACTGCAGCGCGATCCGCCGCGTGTTAGAGGCTGGTAAAGTAGGTGAAACCTATAATATCGGTGGCTGGAACGAAAAGACCAATTTAGAAGTTGTGCATACCTTGTGCGATATTTTAGATCAGCAAAAACCCAAACAATCCGGCAGTTATCGTGACCAGATCACTTATGTGACCGATAGGCCGGGGCATGACCAGCGTTATGCGATTGATGCGACAAAAATTGAACGCGAACTGGGCTGGAAACCTGCTGAAACGTTTGAAACAGGCATTAAAAAAACCGTTAACTGGTATCTGACTCATCAGGAATGGGTCGATAACGTGACCAGTGGTGAATACAAAAACTGGGTTAGTCAAAATTACAAAGAACGTGGTGAGGAATTAGCATGAAAGGTATTGTTTTAGCAGGTGGATCAGGCACGCGCCTGTACCCAGTCACGCAAGTGGTTTCTAAGCAGCTATTGCCGGTTTACGATAAACCGATGATCTATTATCCACTATCTGCTTTAATGCTGGCCGGTATACGCGAAGTGTTGATCATATCCACTCCGCAAGATACGCCGCGTTTTAAAGAGTTGCTGGGCGATGGCGCTCAATGGGGCATGGATATCCAATACGCAGTGCAGCCTTCACCAGATGGATTGGCACAAGCATTTATTATCGGTGAAGAATTTATTGGCAATGACCCATGTGCATTGGTGCTAGGCGACAATATTTTTTATGGCCATGAGTTGGCATTAATGGCGCAAAACGCGGTAAAACGTATCAAGGGCGCTACCGTATTCGCTTACCCTGTGCATGATCCGGAACGTTATGGTGTAGTGGAATTCAATGCTGCCGGTAAAGCCATCAGTCTGGAAGAAAAGCCAACGCAGCCTAAATCACGCTATGCGGTAACCGGTCTGTATTTTTATGATAATCGCGTAGTTGAAATCGCCAAGAACATGAAGCCATCTGCACGCGGTGAGCTAGAAATCACCGATGTGAATCGCCAATATCTGGAATGGGACGATTTGCAGGTTGAGGTAATGGGGCGTGGAATGGCCTGGCTGGATACAGGTACGCACGATTCATTGATCGAAGCGGGTTCCTTTATCCAAACCATTGAAAAGCGTCAAGGCTTAAAAATCGCTTGTCCTGAAGAAATCGCCTATCGCATGGGCTTTATTGATGCAGCGCAATTAGAAGTGATGGCCAATAAATACGCCAAAAACGGTTACGGCCAATATCTTAAACAAGTGTTAACAGAACGAGTATTTTAATGCAGGTATTCAAAACCAGTATCCCGGACGTGGTTATTTTTGAGCCAAAAGTTTTTGGCGATGACAGGGGGTTTTTCTTTGAAAGCTTTAATGCCAAGGCGTTTGAACAGGCTACAGGGTTGAATCCACAGTTTGTTCAGGATAATCACTCAAAATCGGCTAAAAACGTACTGCGCGGCTTGCATTACCAGATTGAGCAAGCGCAAGGTAAACTGGTGCGTGTTACGCAAGGTGAGGTGTTTGATGTGGCGGTGGATTTGCGTGTTTCTTCACCCACATTCGGGCAGTGGGAATCCACCATCTTATCCAGCGAAAACAAGCGTCAAATGTGGATTCCGCCAGGGTTTGCGCATGGTTTCCTGGTGTTGTCAGACAGCGCGGAGTTCTTATATAAAACCACCGATTTTTATGCCCCACAACATGAGTGCTGCCTGAAATGGGATGATCCAACAGTGGCAATTCAGTGGCCGATACAAGCCAGTCCTTTATTGTCTGCTAAAGACAGTATGGGCTTAAGCTTGCAAGACGCGAAAAAGTTTGCATAACCATTTCAACACAGCGCGACTAATCAAGTGAAAAAAATTCTGTTAACGGGTGTGAATGGCCAGGTTGGCCATGCGCTACAAAAAAAACTCTCAACGCATCAAGTCTTTGCTTTAAATCGCGAACAGCTGGATTTAAGCGATAAAGAGGCTATTCGGCGCGTTGTACAAACTATTCAGCCTGATTTGATTATCAATCCGGCGGCGTATACTGCCGTCGATAAAGCCGAATCGGAACCAGACCTGGCTTATGCCATCAATGCGACGGCACCTCAAATACTGGCAGAAGAAGCCGCTAAGCTGGGCGCTGCACTGATCCATTTTTCAACTGATTATGTCTATGATGGCTCAAAAATAGCGGACTACGTAGAGACGGACTCTGTGAATCCACTAAGCGTCTATGGAAAAAGCAAGCTGGCCGGCGAAGAGGCTATCCGCGCAACAGGCATTCCACACCTGATTTTGCGCACTAGCTGGGTGTACGGCGCTTATGGTAAAAACTTTTTAAAAACCATTATTCGTCTAGCTGCTGAACGCGATAGCTTGCGTATTGTGGCGGACCAGTTCGGTGCGCCGACCAGTAGCGAAAGCATCGCCAATGCGGTGGTGGAACTATTGGCTGCCTGGCAGCCACAGGATAACAATCAAACAGGTGTTTACCATTTTACCAA
>JAZKEN010000007.1:44506-67151 GCA_040387035.1 Pseudomonadota bacterium
TGGCTGCCTGGCAGCCACAGGATAACAATCAAACAGGTGTTTACCATTTTACCAACCAAGGTAAAACATCATGGCATGGATTTAGTGTTGAAATCGTGCGTGAATATAATCGCTTAGCGGCTATGAAAAGCTTAGCGCAACTTAAAGCGCCTATTGAACACATTGAGGCGATTACAACGGCCGATTACCCAACCCCTGCGGCGCGGCCTGCCAATTCAACATTAAGCAACCAAAAGCTTAAACAGGTATTTGATGTGGCGCTACCAAGCTGGGAGCATGGTTTACAGCAGGCACTGCAGGCGCTTGTGTAAGTGTTAAGCTAGCGCATCTGCCCAGCTATTGGGTGTTTCATACAGCCTAACGCGCTCTAGTTTTAGGTGGTTGCCGTAGGTGTCTTTGTACTGGTTGCGCAAAATCTTAAAGGCTTCAGCCGCCATATTCTCTGCAGTGGGAACAGTAGGGAATACCACGGTTTTATGATTGTGCATGGAGTTTAGAAAGTTGAGCACTTCCAAGTCGTCCTTAAACACTAAAAAAGCATGATCCCAAACATCCACCACGCTTTCTCTTGCAATACGCTTTACATCAGAGAAATCCATCACCATGCCGCTTTCGGACAAGTTATCCTGCGTAATAATATCGCCAGACAAGGTGATTTCCAGTGCGTAGCGATGGCCATGCAGGTTTCGGCATTGGCTTTTATGGCAAGGAATACGGTGGCCTGCGTCAAACTCTAAACGGGTAGTGATGTGCATGCCATTATTATAGCATCAGGAGGATAGGTGCTGTTTTGTCCAAATTACAAACTGTTCAAAAGGCATGGGTTTTGCAAAGTAATAACCTTGGCACTTATGAATCTTCATCTGCTTGATTAAATCCAGGCAATCCTTATCTTCAACACCCTCTGCCAGCACTTCCTTGCCCAAACTATTGGCAAGCATGGCAATCGATTTAACAATTTCAAAATCATCAACAGAATGTATGATGTCGCGCACAAATGACTGGTCAATCTTGATTAAATCAATCGGCATGGTACGCAAACGTGACAAGGATGAAAATCCAGTACCAAAATCATCCAGGGCAAGCCTGAACCCGCTTTCAGACAGGGTCTTGATCACTGTGGTAGACGATTCATTGTATTCCAGAATACCATTCTCTGTAATTTCAAGTACGATATCTTGCGGTTTGATTTTCCAAAGCGCTATCGCTTGCAACAACAAATGCGGCAATTCAATATCGTATAAATCCTCAGCACGCAGGTTGATCGTTAAGTAAATGGGCAGCTTGTGTTCATTAATCAGTTCGCTTGCGTAGCGGCAAGCCGAATTGATTAACCAGCGCGTAAATAATTTACCTTTGCCTACTTTGTTTAAAATTTCAATGGTGACACTGGGGTAAATGTTGTGGCTAATACCGTCAGACCAACGCAGTAATAGCTCTGCTCCGGCGCAAGTGGAATGTTCAATATTCACAATCGGTTGGAAAAACAAGGTCAGGCTATCGGTTGCGAAAGCTTCCAGCACTTTGTTTTCTATGTCATTTTGATGTTGAAGATCTTTTTTTATTTCATCAGAATACATCACAAAATACTGCTGTTTGGCGACGGCACTCTCTAGCGCAGATTTAGCATGTGTATAAACATCGCTAATATTGGTTTGCGCTCCGCCCATAAATGCGCCGCCGCAAATTGGCGTTACCAATACAGAAACGTCTTTCAATATCAGCATTTCCTCAAAAGCACGCCCTAATTTAGCCGCCAGTAGATTAAGCTGCAGCGCGCTATCGATATGCGGAATCAATAGATCGAACTGTAAGTTACTACTGTGGAATAAAACATGTTTAGGTGAAATGTTTTGCTTGAGTATGGTGGTGATTTTTTGGCTTAGGCGCGCAGTCACCACATGAGAAAAAACAGGACTGTTCTTTGCAATCATAAATTGCATGGAAAAAATAGCAACCGTTTGATTCTTGGCTGATTTTTTTATATTGTTTTCCAGATAATGGAATATCTGACTGACATTCGGTAACTGCGTATTGCTATCAAAATTCAGTGCATAGTCCAGTTGCTGCTGCTGAAATTGATGCGTTGTTTCTGCCCATAAACGGTAAAGAAATAAATGCAGTTTAGCCGTATTTGCACGGCTAAATAGCGATTTTGATTCTAAACAGCTGATTAAACGTAAAATAACTTGTACATCTACGTGGTTTTGAAGCGCATTCAACCACAAGAAAACCAGCTGATTGATATAGGCTGTAAATTCGCTTAGATTGCGCTGGTTTTGGCTGGCAACCAGGGCGTCTGCAATGGCAGTCAGGTATGGGTTGCTGTTGACTTGATGCGTGTTGATGGTGTTTTGCAGCTGCTTGGAGTCGACTTTAAGCTGATTAAACAATTCAGTTTGGTTTAAGCCATATTGCGCAAGTTTGGTGGCTATTTCCTGCTCGCTATAGCTGATCTCAACTTCAAACGGGGGTGCTTCAGTTTCAGCGAATGTCGAATGTGTAGGCGTGATCATTGCTAATTATAGGTTTTGACCAATAAGGATAAAAGTGGCTTATAAATAAAAATCATCTGGGCTCAAACCATAACTATCTGGCGCCAAGCTTCGCGTAATTTTGTAAGGTTCGCCCGATGGCGTGTTAGGGCTATTGAGCAGGTTCAATATAATCGGCACGTCATAACGCAGCTTGTTTTGATCCAATAGCAACATCAAGCGTGGCAGCAATCTCCTGACCTGGTTTTGTTGGATAACCACTGCCACTTCGCCTGTATTGAGTTCTACCAGTGAACTGACCGGGTACATGCCCATAAACTGTACCAGTTGATCAATTAGCTCTGTACTGAATTGCTTGCCGCTTAAGCGGTGAATCTCATCCAGCGCTTGCTGGTGGAACACACCTTTGGCATAACTTTTATGACTGGTGATCGCACAGTAGGTATCGATTAATCCAGCGGCCTGTGACATCAGGCCGATTTGGTTTTTCTTCAGGTGGAAAGGGTAGCCACTGCCATCGATGCGTTCGTGATGCTGGGCGACCAAAAAAATCACTGTATTGGGAATATTGGCCGTGTTTTCTAAAATCTTAAGGCTTTCATCCACGTGTTTTTTTGCATGTTCAAACTCCTCATGCGTCAGCTTGCTTTCTTTAAGCAAGATATCGGAAGAAATTTTCACCTTGCCCACATCCTGCAATAAACCGGCTAAGCCCAGCTCTTTAATCTGTTTTTTTGATAAGGCTAAAAAGTTACCAAAAGCCATCAAGGTAATCGACACATTCAGCGCATGGTTATAGGCATAATCGTCAGTTTTTTTCAGCTTGGCCAGCCACAAAAGGGCATCTGGTGTACGGCCAATACTTTCTACCATGCTGTCCAGGATTTCGCTAACAGCGGTTAAGTCTAAATGCTGCTCGTTTGCAACCGACTCAAAAATATCGCGCGTTGCAATTTGCGATTGCTCATACACCGGCACTATCGCCGCTATTTCAATCTCTACCGGTGGCTCTTCTTCATAGATGGTGATTCTGTAATCATCGTCTTGCCCGGCTTCGATTGTTTTATCGGCATCGGTAGGGTTGTTATTGCCTTTTAATTTTTCGCGCTTAAATAGGCCACCAATAAAGCCGCCAACATCTTTTGCTAATTGTTTGGCAATTGAGTTTTGTTCGCTGTTATTCTCAGGCTCATAGGGCAATGCTTCCTGCGCGGCAGTGCTAGCGCCGTAGCGCAGGTTGTAAATCGTGCCTTCCGCATTGGCTGATGGCGCATTTTTTTGCGGCCGGCTTTTAATATCGGTTAATACATCCAGGAAAGAAATTTTATTGCCTGCACTGGTGCTATTAGCCGCTTGAGTGTAGTTAGTCTGGTCATCAGGGCTTTTTAAGCTTGGGTCTTTTAGCTTAACCAGGGGACTTTCACGTTTAATCGCTACATTTTGTTTAGTAGGCCAAACTAATTGGTTGCCAGTCGATTTTGTGCGGTCAACATACACAAAGGAACACAAAGAAATCAAGGTGTCGATATCTGCTTGATCTTCCAGCAAAAAGCCTTGCAGCATAAAAGGTGTGCCAATCCAAGGCCTGTCTAGCTCGGCAACATACATGCCCAGCATCAGGTTAGATACCTCTACTTGTTCTTTTTTTAAATCAATCATCAACGCATTATATGTGAATAAGACAAGCTCAGTGAATCAATCAATTTTAGTTGTACAGGCAGGCCTGTTATCGGATGTTAAATCATTACGACCGCCAAGTGAATACGTGCGCTGATTCCGGCAACACATTTTTACAAATACTTATATAAACTGATTGTTTTATATTTATTCGATTGGTGACTCTAATGACTGGCGAGGGAAAGTTCTGTTGATAGTTGCTGGTAAAAGCTTAGCCTGGTAGCTGATACTTTGCCATCTTTAACGGCATTAATCACTGCACAATCAGGTTCGTGCGAATGTTTGCAATTGCTAAACCGGCAATTGCCCAGGTAAGGCCTGAATTCTCTAAAAGCCATTTCAACCTGTTCGTTTGTCAGGTGATTTAGGCCAAACTCTTGCAAGCCGGGTGAGTCAATCAAGCTGCTGTTCTGATCCAGGTGGTATAAGTGGGTGGCGGTGGTGGTGTGCTTGCCGCTATCGAGCACGGTGCTGATTTCCTGTGTACGTACATTCATATGCGGCAGCAAGGCATTGATGATGGTCGATTTACCCATGCCGGACTGTCCCACTAAAACACTTTGCTGATTGGCTAAAAATTGCTTGATGGCCTCAATGTCTTGTTTAGCCGACAGATGCACTACCTGATAGCCTAAATCTGCATACAGTTGCAGCTTGGATTTGGCATCATCCACATCGGCCAGGTCGCATTTGTTTAAAACAATAAGTGGCTGGATATTGGCCGCTTCGGCTGCGATCAAGCAACGATTTAGCAATGCTTCATAAAAACTAGGCTGGGTGGCTAATACAATCACAATCTGCGTGACGTTTGAGGCGAGGATCTTGCTTTTGATGGCATTGCTGCGATAGAGCAGGCTGGTGCGCTTAAGGCTTGACTCTACAACACCTTCAGTGGTGGCGGTCATCTTAATATTGACGTGGTCGCCACAAGCCAGGTCATTCTTTTTGCCACGCGTCACACAGCTGATGCGTGTTTTATCGGTGAGCTCAACTTCATAACGCTTGCCATACGAGGCAACAACTAAACCTTGCGGCATTAACGGTTAATTTTCGAGTGTAGATTCAAAGGTAAGCTTAAGTTAGTGATCAAATTTATAGTAGTTCTGATTCAGGTAAGCAGCGACGTTCAGTTCTTCATCCTCAAACCATTTCAAGCCAAGCATGGTGTTGCAATTACGCACTTGCGCCAGCAGGCCTTTGGACGATTTTACTATGGCATTTTCGCGCGTGTAGATGGCAGAGCCGTCTCCACCGAAACTACTGGCATGGCAGCTAATGCAATGTTGACTCACCAGGGCCTTGCCGGCATTGGCATCGGCTTTTGCGAATAGCTCATTGGCTTGCGCATTAAAACTACAGGCTAACAGTGTGCAGAATATCCAATTTTTAAACATGCAATATCCCTCCCTGTTTGACTGATTCAACTAGTATACGCTGCTAATTTTGAAATACGAATGCTAGCTGGCGGATGCGAGTCATAAAAAGCAGAATGCAAAGGATCTGGCGTTAAAGTTGAAGCATTATCACGGTATAACTTAACCAAAGCTTCAACCAAGCGCTTGGCATCGGCATGCTTGGCCGCATAATCATCCGCCTCAAACTCATTTTTGCGTGAGTAGCTGGCCATTAACGGGCGTAACAAAAACAGGAACACAGGCGACACCAATAAAAATAATAGCAAAGCCATGTAGTTGCTTATTTCGGTAACGCCCAGGCCATTGTAAAACCAGGCTTGGTTCATTAACCAGCCAAGCAAAGCTAAACCGATAAAGCTCATAAAGAACAGCATCGCGATACGTTTAATCACATGATGATGTTTAAAGTGGCCAAGCTCATGTGCAAGCACGGCTTCAATTTCTTCTGTATTCAAGCGGCTTAACAGGGTGTCAAAAAACACCACACGTTTGCTACTGCCAAAACCGGTAAAGTAGGCATTGCCATGGCCTGAACGTGTTGAACCATCCATTACGAATAGGCCTTGTGACTTGAATCCACATTTCGTCAGCAGTGCTTCTATACGTGTTTTCAATGTTTCATCAGCCAAGGGAGTGAATTTGTTAAATAAGGGGGCGATAAAAGTAGGGTAGACCGCTAACATCACAATATTAAACACGCTCCATACTACCCATAGGTAGAACCACCAGTATTGACCAGCGCCTTTCATCAGCCACAATGCTGCAAACAAGATAGGTGCGCCTAAAGCTAGACCGACCAGGCTATGCTTTAGCATATCGCTGAAAAACATGGCAGGTGTCATTTTATTAAAACCAAATTGCTCGTCGATAGTGAACGTTCTGTAATAATCAAACGGGATATCAATCAGGCTGCTGATCAGCATGGCGGTACAAATCACCAATGCACCACGGATAATCTCATGGCTAGGCAGAAGGTTAAACCAAGTGTTATCAATCAATTGCAAACCGCCGCCAATGGTGAGTGCCGCTAACAACAACGCTTGTGCGCTTGCCTCGATTAAAGCCAGTTTGGTTTTGGCAGAAGAGTAATCCGCTGCTTTTTGGTGCGCTTCTAGGCTAATATTGCCTGCAAAGGCCGCTGGTACTGCACCACGATGTGCTTGCACATGGTTTATATGGCGTGAACCCAGCCAGATACGGATAGCCGTGGTTGTGATGAGCAGGAAAACGAAAACGAAAGTAAGTGTAGATGCCATAGGTGACTTAGTCGCTAAAAACCTGAAAAGTTAAATATAATGATATTGTGAAGCATTTGAGCGTTATACGTTCAACTTAAGTGCAACAATTTAAACATTTTAATCGTATTTAATGGAAATCATGATGACCGCTTTAAGCAGCAATACAGACAATTTAAAATCAAACGACAACTTAATTTGGTTAGACATGGAAATGAGCGGATTACTGCCCGATAGCGACCGCATCCTGGAGCTCGCCGCAGTTGTAACAGACGCCGATTTAAATGTATTAGGTGAATCGCCAGTGCTGGTTATTCATCAAGCAGATAGCGTACTAGATGGCATGGATGCCTGGAATAAGGGCACGCATGGACGCAGTGGCTTGATTGAAAAAGTGAAAGCATCAACCTTGGATGAGCAAGCGGCCACTGAACAGATGATTGCGTTTTTAAAGCAATATGTGCCGGCAGGTAAATCGCCCATGTGCGGCAATTCGATCTGTCAGGATAGACGCTTTATGGCGCGCTACATGCCAGACCTGGAAAGCTATTTCCATTATCGTAATTTGGATGTGAGCGTTTTTAAAGAACTGGCGCGCCGCTGGAAACCAACGATCTACTCCGGCTTTAAAAAAGCCAGCAAACATGAAGCCTTGGCGGATATTTATGAATCAATCGACGAACTTAAATACTACCGTGAGCATTTTATTGTTAAGTAAGCCGTTATAGATTGCCAAAAAAGCGCTAGGGCAAAAAAAGGGGGCATAACGATTAGGTTACACCCCTAGGGAGGAGAAGTTAGCTTTGGAGAAGCTTAATTACATATAAGCATCAGCTGTGCCAACTTTTCATCCTGTTAAGTCCTTAAAGTTTTTTCATATAAATCTAGATAAAACTGTGCGCTAAACTCCCAGCTGACTTCGCGGTTCATGCCATTTTTCTGAATTTTGCGCCAGTCTGTTTTATTCTTCCAGATTTCCAGTGCGCGTTGAATAGTGACCAAAAGTGACGCAGAGCTGACCGATTTCAACACAAATCCTGTTGCAGAATTATCCTTGAATGTAGCGTGATTGGTATCCGTCACCGAATCGGCCAAACCGCCTGTAGACGTTACAATTGGCGGTGTTCCGTAGGCTAAGCCGTATAATTGGTTCAAGCCGCAAGGCTCAAAACGGGATGGCATTATAAACACGTCTGAACCCGCCATGATGTTATGCGAAAGGTGTTCGTGGTAGCCAATATTCATGCTTACTTGGGCAGGAAAGCGTTCTGCCAGGTCAGTAAAGCTGGCTTCCAATACTTTATCGCCGCTACCTAAAATCACGAATTGGCAACCTTGATTAATGAGTTGTGGCACGATGGATGGCAATAGATCCAGCCCTTTTTGATGGGTCAACCGGCTGACAACGCCCAATAAAGGGGCGTTTGCATCAATTTGAAGCCCTAATTGCTGTTGAAGCATTTTTTTAACGGCTGATTTACCCGTAATGCGCTGCTTGCTGTAATTTTTAGGCAGATGCACGTCAAATTCAGGATTCCATTCCTGCGTATCGATACCATTTAAAATACCGGTTAAATCGTTGCTACGGGTTTGTAGCAGGCCTTGTAGGCCAAACCCGAAGTTTTCGGTTTGAATTTCTTCTGCATAAGTCGGGCTGACCGTGCTCAGTTGATCGGCATAAAAAAGCCCCGCCTTTAGAAATGAAATCTGGTCAAAATACTCAAAGCCATTGATTTGAAAATGTGTCGCAGGCAATTCAAGCCTGGTTAGCCAATTGGCATGAAAATTACCCTGAAATGCTAAGTTGTGAATGCTGAAAATAGACTTGGTAGCCGAGTTGTCTACCAGCTTCATATAAGCAGGTGCCAGGCCGGTTTGCCAATCATTACATTGAATCAAATCGGGCAGCCAGTTTGGTAGCGGGCTTTGTGCGCTACATAGCAAACTGGCCACGCGTGACAGCACACCAAAGCGCAAGGCATTATCCAGCCAGTCTTTGCCATTTTCGTCAGAGTAGGGGCCGCCCGCGCGCTCATACAGTGCCGCATTTTTTATCGCAATCACATCCAATTCGGTATCGGGCATTTTGCCAATCAAAATCGTGCATGCCTGACCAAGCACTTCGATATCGGCAATGGTTTCAATGTTCTTCAGCTTGGCTAACACCGCACTGTAGCCGGGCATCACCAGCTTGATATCCCCATCAAAAGTTTTTAATTGGCTGATTGCTTTGGGTAAGGCACCGCTAACGTCAGCAAGGCCACCGGTTTTGATTAAGGGGTAGGCTTCAGAGGTGGCAAATAAAACGCGCAAAATATTCTCTTCAAATAAATGGATATATTGCCTATTATAGTGGCTAAGTACATTATTTTTAAACTGAAAGCGAAATATGGCGGCAGGGAAATGGGTGGCGGTACAGTGGCTGGCGGTGGGCAGCGGGGCAGCCCTGGGGGCTTGGATACGTTGGGGTCTTGGTGTCGCTTTTAATACCAGCATGTTGCCTATGGGCACTTTAATCGCCAATTTAGGTGGTGGCTTATTAATCGGTATGGCCTTGGCCTATTTTGTGGCTATGCCTCATCACTATGAATTGCGTTTATTTGTAATGACCGGTTTCTTGGGAGGGTTGACGACTTTTTCAGCCTTTTCGGCCGAGGCGTTTAGCTTTCTGCAGAAGCAAGAATACGCTTGGGCCTTAGGCCATATGGCCAGTCATGTAGTGGGTAGCCTATTGATGACAGCTCTTGGTTTTATGTTGGTACAGCATTTCAAAGCTTAAGTATTAAAACAAAAAAGCCCAGCTTTTAAGCTGGGCTTTTTGTTTACAGCATCACTCACTATTTCTGAGTTTCTACCATTACCAATGCTGCTTCATCCGATTTGGCTTCAGCCGCTTTTTTCCAGTTTGGCGCTTTACGCGGTGCTTTGGGTTTTGCTGGCTCATCCACGGGTGCTGCTATTTTTGCATCACCCTTGGTTTCCACTAATTGCAATCCACCTTGGCTTGAGTCAGCACCGAGGTCAGCTGCCTTAGCCGGTTTACGCGCCGGTTTTTTGGCCGCTTTTGGTTTGGCTGGCTTTTCAGCTTCTGCCTGTGTAGCGTTTGCATCAGGCGTCACTTTTTTAGTGCTTACCATTTCAATATTGGCATCCACTGCAATCGGTTTAGGTGCTTTTGCTTTAGCTGGTTTTTGTGGTTTTTCAGTTTTTGCCGGTGTTTCTTTAGCAACTACTTCAGCAGCTTGAGCTTCTTTTGCAGGAGTCTCTTTTGCTGAGTTAGCTGAAGCGCTAGACTGAACCGCCTCTACCTTAACCACAATCGGGGTTGCATCCACAACCGCATCATTTGGCACGAATGCAGGTGCTGCTGCATTCGGGTCACGTGGTTCGCGGCCTTCTTCACGGTTAGCATCACGATTTTTATTACGATTGCGACCACCACGGCTACGGCGACCACTGCGCTCTGAACGTGGCGGCTGATTTGCATCGGTAACCGCCGCGTTTGGCAAGCCAACGGCTGCTACCGTTGATTCGACTTTCTCACTCACCTCTGCACGTGTTTCGTGTTTAGTTTCTATATTTCTATTATCAGTCCTGTCCTGGCGCTGTGGGCGCTCTTGACGTTCTGGCCTTGCTTGCTGAGGTTTCGCTTGCTGTTGCTGCGCTTTATCGCTGCTGGCCGCATTGCCAGCGACATTGTTGCGGTCACGATTATTCGCATTGCGGTCGCGGTTGCGGTTACGATCACGGTCGCGATTGTTATTGCGGTTGCGATCATTGCCGCGCGCGGCTTCCCTGGCTTCACGTGTAGCCGTCTCTGTCGCTTCAGTACTGGTTTTGACTTCGCTTTCACCCGAGAACCATTTTTTAATGCGGCCGAAGATCGAAGTTTTTGCAATCGCCGCTGCTTCTACTTTTTGCTCAGCCTTCTGCTCAACTAACGGTGCTGATGTGGCTGTTTTGATGCCTTTCACCAAGGCTTCAGGCGCTTTAGGTTTCGCATCTTCGCTTAAACCGCGCTCGTAAGCCGTTTCTGCCGGTAGTTCAACCATTTTGTAGCTGGCTTGCGACGTTTCTTCCGTTACATCATCTTGCTTGATTCGCGTGATGCTGTAGTTAGGTGTTTCCATATGCACGTTAGGAATCAACACCACTTCAACGCCCATGCGTTGCTCGATTTTGTGGATATCGGCACGTTTTTCGTTCAGCAGGAAGGTTGCCGCTTCAACCGGCAATTGCACCTGGATGATCGCGCTATTGTCTTTCATGGCTTCTTCTTGCGTGATACGCAAGATATGCAGGGCAGTCGATTCAATACCACGGATATGGCCTGTACCGCTACAGCGTGGACAGGCTGCGTGGTTTGTTTCACCCAGGCTTGGACGTAAGCGCTGGCGTGAAAGCTCTAACAAGCCAAAGCGTGAGATCTTGCCGGTTTGTACGCGCGCACGGTCTGCATGCAAAGCATCACGTAAGGTGTTTTCCACTTCACGTTGATTGCGTTGGCTTTCCATATCGATAAAGTCAATCACCACCAAGCCACCAAGGTCGCGCAAGCGCAATTGTCGCGCCACTTCTTCAGCGGCTTCCAGGTTGGTATTGAATGCGGTTTGCTCGATATCTGAACCTTTGATTGAGCGGCCAGAGTTGACGTCCACTGAAACCAGGGCTTCAGTATGGTCAATTACAATGGCGCCGCCAGAAGGCAGGCGAACTTCACGCGAGAAGGCCGATTCAATCTGGTGTTCGATCTGGAAGCGTGAAAACAGCGGGATCTCGTCCTGGTATAACTTCACGCGCGCCACATTGCCTGGCATTACGTGGTTCATAAACTGCACCGCTTGTTCATGCACATCCGGCGTATCGATTAAAATCTCACCGATATCGGCACTGAAGTAATCGCGAATGGCGCGAATCACAAGGCTGCCTTCCTGGTAGATTAAGAATGCACCAGGCTGGATATGCGACGCTTCTTCAACCGCTGTCCATAACTGCGTCAAGTAGTTTAAATCCCACTGCAATTCTTCAGCGTTGCGGCCAATACCTGCGGTACGCGCGATGATGCTCATGCCGTTTGGTACTTCCAGTTGCGCCATTACATCGCGCAATTCATTGCGGTCTTCGCCTTCGATACGGCGTGAAACACCGCCGCCACGAGGATTATTTGGCATCAACACTAAATAGCGGCCAGCCAGGGAAATATAGGTGGTTAAAGCCGCGCCTTTGTTGCCGCGCTCATCTTTATCCACTTGAACGATCAGTTCCTGGCCTTCCTTGATCACGTCTTGAATACGTGTTTTGCCGCCTTCAGCTTTTTCTGAATAGTAGCTGCGTGAGATTTCTTTAAAAGGTAAAAAGCCATGACGCTCCATGCCGTAATCGACAAAAGCGGCTTCAAGGGATGGTTCTACACGGGTAATAACGCCTTTGTAAATATTGCTTTTACGTTGTTCCTTACCAGCGTGTTCTATGTCTAGATCGACAAGCTTTTGCCCGTCTACGATTGCAACACGAAGTTCTTCCGATTGCGTTGCATTAAATAACATGCGTTTCATTGATTGCTCCCGCGCTCAGAGCAAGGCAGACAGTGTTTACTTGGATAAAATTAGCTAAAGCGTTGAATTAAAAGGGATTGCAGATTTAATGCGCATTATCAAACTATATAGACTGGTCTATATAGCAGTGCGCTAAATTAAGCGTGTATGGGCATTGTCGCAGCGTCTAGCTGCTTGATTAACCTAACGCTGATAGCGTTTTTTCATTGCATGTATTTCGGATAAAGAAATAATTTTGCTGCAAAGAATTGATTAATGTTGAATGCACCTGCATCTTAAAACTTAGTATCTTTAAATTGATGTCAAACGTTTTTGTGTTTGGTTTGACATAAATCCGTTAAAATTCGGTCTTCAGTAACTTTAGTCGCGTTTATATTATTTGTCTGCGGCGGCTAGAGCGCAATTGTTTTATCGCTACTTACAAATATGGCGAGCGGTATTAGCCAAAATATTGTTCATATAATATATATTAAAAATAAATATTTTTTAATCGATATACTATTTGGTCGTTTGTTGTTTAAAAAGCTGAATAAGCCTATTAAATTCAACAACATCAATAGTATAGGCGTAATCCCTTTTTTAAGCAAAAAATTAACATGCAAATAGAGCAAAATAATCCCGCAGAAAATCAAATTGGTGCACATGCAGCAGCCAATGTCACCGTTGATGAAGCATCGGAAGGGCAGCGCATTGATAATTTTTTAGCTAAAATTCTTAAAGGCGTGCCTAAAAGCCATGTATACCGGATATTACGAAGTGGCGAAGTACGGGTTAACAAAGGCCGTATCGATGCTTCATACAAGTTGCTGATTGGTGACGTGGTGCGCGTACCGCCGATTCGTGTGGCGGCCAATGATAAGGAAGTCATCAGCCAGCCAGCGACATCGGTATTGGAAAGCACCATTATCTTTGAGGATGATGCCTTACTGATTATTGATAAGCCTGCCGGCTTTGCCGTGCATGGTGGCAGCGGCGTGAGCCGCGGCGTGATTGAACAATTGCGCATGGAGCGGCCCAAAGCCAAGTTTCTAGAGCTGGTGCACAGGCTGGACCGCGAAACGTCTGGCGTATTGATGCTGGCCAAAAAGCGTGCGGCATTGGTCGCCCTGCATGAAATGATCCGCAATAACCAGACGGATAAGCGTTATTTGATGCTGGTAGCAGGCGAATGGCTTGACAAGAAAAAACGCGTAGCGCTGGATTTGCAGAAGTATGTACTGCCCAATGGCGAGCGCCGCGTGAATGTGGTGACGGATAAAAGTAAGGATAAATATGACCAGGCGCAACATTCTGAAACCATATTTTACTTAAAACAATCGTTTGCCGGCTTTAGCCTGCTGGAAGCGCAATTGATTACAGGCCGCACCCATCAGCTACGTGTGCAACTGGCGCATTTGGGTTTTCCAATTGTGGGAGATGATAAATACGGCGATTTTGCCAATAACAAGGCGCTGCAGAAAAAAGGTTTAAAACGCATGTTTTTACACTCTGCTGAAACAAACTTGCGCCATCCTGTCACTGCCGAAAAGCTAAAGTTAATCGCGCCATTGCCGCAAGAATTGCAAAAATTTATGAATACTTTGAATAAGTTAGAGGGTTAACACAACGAAATGCTAGAAAATGCTATAAAGCTAAAAAATAATACCAACAAAGAAAGACAGTTCGATTTAATTGTATGGGATTGGGATGGAACAGTTGCTAATTCCACTGGCATGATCACCAATGCCATTGTAAAAGCCGCCGAACAGGTTGGATTGCCGACGCTAGACCCTCAGGCGGCCACTAATATTATTGGCTTAGGCTTAAAGGAATCCATCCATGCACTGTATGGTGATATCCCCAATGATAAAGCACAAGCACTGGCGGCACAGTACACGGTAAATTACTATGCCGGCGAAAGCGAAATCCCGCTATTTGATGGTGCAAAAGAAATGATTGTGGAGTTGAACCGACGTGGCTTTAAGCTTGCGGTGGCAACTGGCAAGGGCCGGCGTGGTCTAAACTTGGCACTGCAAAACTGCGGCTTGGGTAACTACTTTCATGCAACACGTACCGTGGACGAGTGTTTTTCTAAACCGCATCCGCAGATGCTGGACGAGTTGATGGACTTGCTGGTGGTAAGGCCTGAGCGCACCTTGATGATTGGTGACACCAGTTACGATTTGCAAATGGCGCAAAATGCAGGCGTAGCGTCTATTGGCGTGACTTTTGGTGCGCAGGCGCATGATAAGTTAGTGAGTTATAATCCATTGAAAATATTTAACCAATTTAGCGATTTAAGCTCGTGGTTACTTGAACAGTAACGACCTAATTGTATGCAAAAACACACTATTGTTTTAAATAGTCATGACTTGCTTGAGAAGTCGCTGGGCTTACGTTTTGACTTGCCACAATTGGGCGAGTTTGCAACGGGTTTTGTGGTGCGCTACCACGGCAAAGTGCATGCTTATGTGAACAAATGTGCACATGTACCAATCGAACTAGACTGGAACCAGGGTGAGTTTTTTACGGTCGGCAAGGATTATTTGATTTGCGCAACCCATGGCGCGCATTATTCGCCCGATACCGGGTATTGTGTGATGGGTCCTTGCAAAGGAAAAAGCTTGCAAGCGCTGCCAGTTACAGAACAGAATAATCAAATTACCATTCACCTGGACCAGATTAAAAAATATTTATAGTAAATTCAAGTTAAATGATTGATTCGTTTAGTTTTAACCATTAGGAAAGCACTCACATGTCAGAAGACAATAATTGGCAGCAACAAACCATTGAAAAACTCGCCTTATCAGGCTTGCAAGAACAGAAATCAGCAAGGCGCTGGAGTATCTTTTTTAAAGCGCTTATGTTTATCTATTTATTCGTAGTGCTGTTTTTGGCTTTGGGTTGGTTGGGCGGCACAAAAGCAGGCACCGGCGCGCATACCGCGCTTATTGAAATTGCAGGCGTGATAGAGGCGGGCGGCGATGTGAATGCCGATTCGGTGATTACCAGCCTGAGTGACGCTTATGAGAGCAAAGGCACCAAAGGTATTATCCTGCGGATCAACAGCCCGGGTGGTAGCCCCGTGCAGTCCGGTATTATCTTTGATGAAATCAGGCGTCAAAAGAAATTGCATCCAACGATTCCTGTTTACGCGGTGGTCGAAGATATCTGCGCTTCTGGCGGTTATTATATCGCCGCAGCAACCGACAAGATTTACGTGGATAAAGCCAGTATTGTTGGCTCAATTGGCGTATTGATGGATGGTTATGGCTTTACACAAGTGATGCAAAAAGTGGGCGTTGAGCGTCGCCTTTTGACAGCAGGCGATAATAAGGCCATGCTGGACCCGTTTTCTCCTGTCAACCCGAAACACCAGCAACTTGCGCAAGCCATGTTAAATCAGATACATGAGCAATTTAAAACCGTAGTGCGAGAAGGTCGCGGCAATCGTCTGGTTGAAGATAACGAAACCTTTAGCGGTCTATTCTGGAGCGGTGAACAAAGCATTAAAATCGGTTTGGCCGATGCGTTTGGTAGCGCCGATTTTGTGGCACGTGAAGTGATCAAGGAAGAGGAAATAGTCGACTACTCCTATCAAGATAGTGTAGTAGACCGCTTTGCCAAACGCCTGGGCGCTAGTATGGCTAAATCGGTTGGTATTGATGCGATGCTTAAAGGCGTGCAGTTGAGGTAGTCTTTACAGCAATAAAAAAACCGCTTTTTAAGCGGTTTTTTTATTGCTATTACTTAAGTTATCTTGCCTTAAGCGACTAGCGCAACTGTTTGGTATGATTGATCAGGCCGTTGGTAGAGCTATCATAATTGGTGACTTTGCCTTCACTGGTTAATTGCGGCAGGATTTGCTGTGCAATCTGCTTGCCGTATTCAACGCCCCACTGGTCATAGCTATTAATATCCCATAGTATGCCTTGCACAAATATTTTGTGCTCATATAGCGCGATTAGTTTGCCCAATGTATTCGGTGTCAGTTTGTCGAATAAAATGGAAGTGGTAGGGCGATTGCCTTCGAAAACTTTATGCGGCAATAATTTTTCCAGATCCTCACCATTTAAGCCTTGTTTTTCCAGCTCAACACGCGCTTCATCTTTGGTTTTTCCCAGCATTAACGATTGCGTTTGCGCCAAAAAGTTAGCCAGCAGGATTTTGTGGTGCGCATAGCCATGCTTGCCGATTGCATAGTGGCTATGCACTGGCATTAAAAAGTCGGCAGGCACAATTTGCGTGCCTTGATGAATCAGTTGGTAAAACGCATGCTGGCCGTTGGTACCTGCTTCACCCCAAATCACAGGGCCGGTTTTGTACTGGACACGGCTGCCATCGCGGCAGATAAATTTGCCGTTACTTTCCATATCAGCCTGCTGCATATAAGCCGGGAAGCGCGCCAAGCCTTGGTCGTAAGGCAGGATGACATTGGTATCAACATGGAAAAAGTTGTTATACCAAACGCCAATCAAGGCCAGGATGACCGGCATGTTTTGCTCAAGCGGTGCTGTTTTGAAATGGTTGTCCATTTCATGCGCGCCCTCTAGCAATGCCTCAAAATTATCCATGCCAACGTATAAAGCAATGCTTAAGCCGATGGCAGACCATAAGGAATAACGACCGCCCACCCAATCCCAGAATGCAAACATATTGGCGGTATCGATGCCGAAATCAGCCACTGCTTTGGCATTGGTTGAAAGTGCCACAAAGTGCTTCGCTACATGGTTATTATCTTTGGCTGACTCTAAAAACCAGGTTCGTGCACTCATGGCATTGGTCATGGTTTCTTGCGTGGTAAATGTTTTAGAAGCCACAATAAATAAAGTGGTTTCTGGCTTGCATTTTTCCAATGCGCGCATCAGGTGCGCGCCATCGATATTGGATACAAAATGAATATTTAAATCCGGGCTTGCGTAAGGCTTTAATGCATCGCACACCATTACCGGCCCCAAATCAGAGCCGCCAATGCCAATGTTCACAATATCGGTGATGCGTTTGCCCGTATAGCCTAGCCAGGTGCCGTTACGTACTTTTTCTGAGAACTCACGCATTTGTGCCAATACAGCATTGATGTCCGGCATCACGTCTTTGCCATCGACCATCACAGGCGTATTGCTGCGGTTGCGCAGGGCGGTGTGCAACACGGCGCGATTTTCGGTGATATTGATCTTTTCACCAGAAAACATCGCGTCGCGCCATTGCTCAATTTTAGCTTCGCGCGCCATTTGAAATAGCATAGGCAGTGTTTCGTCGGTGATGCGGTGTTTGGAGTAATCAAACAAAATATCGCCGAAATGCAAGCTGTAATGTTCAAAACGTTTCGGGTCGGCAGCAAACAAATCACGCATATGTAATGATGCGATTTGTTTTTGATGCGCGCACAGTTTTTGCCAGGTAGGAAATTGTGTAAGAGTTGTCATTTATTATTTAAAACAGTAGTTTATTAGTTATATTTAATGTTGTTTATAATATTAACATTGCTAGATGTCAGTATTAAAATTTGTGCGTGATGATTAATCCTGCCAATGGCGGCAATGTAATCAGTAATGATTGCGCATGATTCATCCAGGAAATATTTTCTGTTTGTAAACCGGCACCATTACCCTGATTGCTGCCACCATAATACCCTGCATCACTATTAAATATCTCAGCGTATTGGCCTGCTTTAGGCACGCCAATGCGATAATTTTGCCGCAACACAGGTGTAAAATTCATCACTATTATAGCAAAAGAATTATCCAGGCCGCGCCTTACAAAGCTAATAATTGATTGATCCGAATCGTGACAATCAATCCAGTCAAATCCTTGCACTTCAAAATCCAGGTTGTGCAAACATTCCAAATGCAGGTAATGCATATTCAAGTCACGTGCCGTACGCTGGATACCAACATGCGCTTCATGTTCCAGCAAATGCCAATCCAGGCTCGCGTTCACGTTCCATTCGATTCCCTGCGCGATTTCGTTACCCATAAAGTTGAGTTTTTTGCCTGGGCTGGTCATTTGCAGCGTCATCAACAGGCGTAAGTTGGCAAATTTTTGCCATGAATCGCCCGGCATTTTGCCAATCAACGAGCCTTTACCGTGCACGACTTCATCGTGTGAGAAGGGCAACACGAAGTTTTCACTATAAGCATAGAGCTGGCCAAAAGTCAGCATGCTATGGTGATATTTGCGATGAATCGGCTCGTTTTCGATATAGCTGAGCGTGTCGTTCATCCAGCCCATATTCCACTTCATGCTAAAACCCAGGCCACCCAAGTAAATGGGGCGCGATACCGCAGGCCATGCGGTGGATTCTTCAGCAATGGTCAGTGCGCCAGGAAAGTCCTGGTGCACAACCATATTGAGTTGTTTCAAGAAATCAATCGCCTCCAGGTTTTCACGGCCACCGAATTTATTCGGCACCCATTCACCGGCTTTACGTGAGTAATCCAAATAAAGCATAGAGGCCACTGCATCCACACGTAAGCCATCGATATGAAACTCTTTTAACCAGAAATAGGCGCTGGCAATTAAAAAGTTGCGCACCTCGTTGCGGCCATAGTTAAAAATCAGTGTGCCCCAATCCTGGTGCTCACCGATACGCGGGTCTTCATGTTCATACAGGGCCGTGCCGTCAAAGCGAGCCAGTGCCCAGTCATCTTTAGGGAAGTGACCGGGTACCCAGTCCAGGATCACGCCAATATTGGCCTGGTGGCAGGCATCGATTAAAAATTTCAAATCATCCGGCGAGCCGAAACGATTGGTGACACCAAAGTAGCCGGTGGTTTGGTAACCCCAGGATTCATTTAAAGGATGCTCGGTGATTGGCAGTAATTCGATATGCGTATAACCCATATCCGATACATAAGGCACCAGTTCAGCGGCCAGTTCGCGATAGGTTAGTGGCAGGTTGCCGTTTTTGCGGCGCCAAGAGCCGACGTGCACTTCATAACAGTTAAAAGGCGCGTGTAGCCAGTCATTCTTTGCACGCTGGTTTAACCAGGCGCTGTCTTGCCATTGATAGGTACTATTGGCGGATATTTTGGCAGCCGTGCCCGGGCGCGCTTCAAATTCACGTGCAAACGGATCGGTTTTTGTCAACAATGCATGCGTTTGGCGATTGCGGATTTCAAATTTATACAGGGTTTCTGCGGCCAATAGCGGGATAAATAATTCCCAGACACCGGTGCTGCCGCGCACGCGCATGGGGTTGACGCGGCCATCCCATTGATTAAAGTTGCCGATAACACTGACGCGTTCGGCATTGGGCGCCCACACGGCAAAGCGCACGCCTTGCACGCCTTGGTGTTCTACCATATGTGCGCCAAATGTGTTGTAAGCCTGGTTGAGTGAGCCTTCACCGAATAGGTACAATTCGTTGTCGGTTAATATAGGATTAAAGCTGTAGGTATCAATGGTTTCTTGTGTGTGCTGGTTGGCTTCAACTTTAATCACGCACGGCGATGCGGGTGCGGTTTTGCCACGCCACTCAAATAAACCGGCGGCATGTACACGATCACATTCCACCCACTTTGATTTGACTTGTACGCTGACTTTTTCGGCATACGGCATAAAAGTACGGAACACGAATTCGGCACCTTCTTTATGCAAACCTAGATAAGCAAATGCGTCGTGATGCTTTGCATCGAGTATCAAATGAAGTTGGTTTTGAGTTGTGCTGGCCACGGTATAATTTCTTTAAAATCAGTTGAATTAGACTGGATTATAACCCTTATCTAAGCCTATAATTAAATTGTAATTATTTTGTATCTTTTTTACATATCAAATAATTATTAAATTAATGTTATTTGCCCAATACGGCTATATCTAGCCTACAAGACAATAATGTTTATTCTTATTGACTACGTTCAAGGAGGGCAACCATGGCACAAGATGCGAATAGTTCACGGTTTATTAGCACAATGACTAAAAATACGGTTGCGCTAATTTTGGCTGGCGGACGCGGTAGCCGTTTGAAAGATCTAACCGATCGCCGCGCAAAACCTGCAGTACCATTCGGCGGAAAATTCCGCATTATCGATTTCCCACTATCCAATTGCATCAACTCAGGTATTCGCCGCGTTGGTGTGATTACGCAATATAAATCCCACAGCCTGATTCGACATATACAACGCGGCTGGAGCTTCTTGAATGGCGAGTTCAATGAATATATTGAGCTGCTGCCCGCATCGCAACAAAACAATAACGAAGAGTGGTACAAAGGTACCGCTGATGCCGTGCATCAAAACGTGGATATTTTAAAATCCAGCGATGCGCAATATGTGGTGATTTTAGCGGGTGATCATATTTACAAGATGGATTACGGCCAGATGCTGGCAACCCACGCTAAAAACAATGCTGATATGACCATCGCTTGCCTGAACGTGCCTTTAGAAGAAGCCAAGGGTTTTGGCGTGATGGCGGTAGACCATGAAGACCGCATCATTGAGTTTGCAGAGAAGCCGGACAAGCCCAAACACATGCCAGGCGATAAAACACAGGCTTTAGCCAGCATGGGTATCTATATTTTCAATGCGCAATTCTTGTATGAACAACTAGCCCGGGATGCCGCTGATCCAACATCCACCAAGGATTTTGGTGGCGATATTATTCCTTACCTGATTACACGTGCCCGCGTTTATGCGCACCGGTTTACAGAGAGCTGCGTAGGCGCCAAAAATGGTTTTTACTATTGGCGCGATGTTGGCACGGTTGATGCATATTGGGAAGCGAATATGGAATTAACGCGTGTGACGCCGGAACTCAATATGTATGACAATATCTGGCCCATCTGGACTTACCAGGAGCAAGTGCCACCGGCTAAATTCGTATTTAACGACGAAGGCAGGACTGGCAAGGCGACTGATTCCATTGTGTCCGGCGGTTGCTTGATCAGCGGCTCATGCGTGACTAGTTCGGTATTGTTTTCTAATGTGCGTGTGCACAGCTATTGCGATATTGAAGGTGCCGTATTGTTGCCTAACGTGGTAGTACACCGTCACGCCAAATTGAAAAACGTGGTGGTGGACAAAGGTGTGGAAATTCCAGAAGGCATTGAAATTGGCTTTGATCTAAAAGCCGATAAAAAGCGCTTTTATGTGTCCGAAAAAGGAACAGTGTTGGTGACCAAGCCCATGCTGCTTAAACTTTAAGTTAAAAGTTTAAATTATTAAATTGAAATATTGAGATGATGAATCAACCTAAATTATTAATTTCGCTTTACTGGCATATGCATCAGCCAGATTACCGCGATTCAATCTCTGGTGAGTACGTACTGCCGTGGACTTATTTGCATGCCATTAAAGACTATTCTGACATGGCTTACCATTTGGAGATGAATCCAAAAGCCAAAGTCAGCTTTAACTTTGTGCCTATTTTGCTGGATCAGTTAGAGGATTACGCCCAGCAATTCAAGACAAACCGCGTCAAAGACCCGATTTTAAAGCTGCTTAGCACCAATGATTTATGGGTGATTTCGCTTGAAGAACGCCGCCTGATTAAAGACAGTTGTTTCAAAAGCTACCACGAAAAAATGCTCAAGCCGTTTCCCGATTATGACCGGCTGCATAAGATGTTTGAGTTTTTGACTGAAGATGGCCGCGATGATTTGATCTACTTGTCAGGTCAGTATTTATCCGATTTATTGGTCTGGTATCACCTGGCATGGATGGGCGAGAGCGTGCGCCAGAATAATACCCTGGTGCAACAGCTGATGAGTAAAGGTAAGAAATTCACCAATGAAGACCGTTTGGCTTTGTACGATTTGGTGGGTGAATTGATTGCTAATTTGATTCCACGCTACAAAAAATTGGCCGAAACCGGCCAGATTGAAATATCCAGCACGCCACATTACCACCCTATATTGCCATTGCTGGTCGATTTTGAAACCACGCATGATGCCATGAGCAATGCCATTTTGCCGAAAACGCCCAAATACCCGGGCGGAATAGAACGTGCCATTGACCACCTGAAAGATGCCACCACATCGCATACACGCCGGTTTGGTATGGCGCCCAAAGGCATGTGGCCATCTGAAGGCGCCGTCTCTAAAGAAAGCCTGTTATTAATGGCGAACCAAGGCGTACAGTGGGCCGCTTCTGGGGAAGGTGTGCTGGCAAACAGCTTGCGTAAATCCAGCCCTAAAAAAGCCTTGCTATCACGTCACGATTATCTTTATAAACCCTATAAGGTCAGTAATGCAGAGGATTCCATTACCTGTTTCTTTAGGGATGACAGGCTGTCGGACAAGATCGGTTTTGAGTATTCAAAACTGCATAGCAGTGAAGCGGTAAACGACTTTA